>NZ_CP182357.1:1500000-1635000 GCF_048571275.1 Marinarcus sediminis (SeqCode) | reverse complement strand
GTGGTATCTCAAGGATGGCTCATACTCTACTTGCGTCTAGTAATCAAAGCCTCCCACCTATCCTGCACATGAATATCCAAGCTACAGTGTCAAGCTGTAGTAAAGGTGCACGGGGTCTTTCCGTCTTTCCGCGGGTAGGAGGAATTTTCACCTCCACTACAATTTCACTGGATCCCTGGTTGAGACAGCTCCCATCTCGTTACGCCATTCATGCAGGTCGGTATTTAACCGACAAGGAATTTCGCTACCTTAGGACCGTTATAGTTACGGCCGCCGTTTACTCGGGCTTCAATCAAATGCTTCGCTTACGCTGACATCATCAGTTAACCTTCGAGCACCGGGCAGGCGTCACACCTTATACATCCTCTTACGAGTTAGCAAAGTGCTGTGTTTTTGGTAAACAGTCGGGAGGGACTCTTTGTTGCAACCTCTATCGCTTTTTGGAGCAAGTCCATATACAATAGTAGGCACACCTTATACCGAAGATACGGTGCTAGTTTGCAGAGTTCCTTAACCAGGGTTCTTCCACGCGCCTTAGAATACTCATCCCACCTACCTGTGTCGGTTTACGGTACGGGCAACAATTAATATACTTAGTGGCTTTTCTTGGCACGACAGTATCATCGATTCCAAATGCTCCCCGAAAGGATTATTCGGCCTGTAAGATCTCGGTCTAACGATACCCGGATTTGCCTAAGTATCAACCTACATCCTTCGAGCCACTATTCCATCAGTGACCTCGACTAACTCTATGCGTCCCCACATCGCGCTTAATTGTTGGTATTGAAATATTAATCAATTTGCCATCGTCTACCCCTTTCGGACTCGACTTAGGACCCGACTAACCCTACGATGACGAGCATCGCGTAGGAAACCTTGGGTTTTCGGCGTTAAGGATTCTCACCTTAATTATCGCTACTCATGCCTGCATGCTCACTTCTATCCGCTCCAGCACTCCTTGTCGGTATACCTTCAACGCTGAATAGAACGCTCTCCTACCACTTGGATAAATCCAAGTCTAAAGCTTCGGTGCATATCTTAGCCCCGTTATATTTTCCGCGCAGAATCACTAGACCAGTGAGCTGTTACGCTTTCTTTAAAGGATGGCTGCTTCTAAGCCAACCTCCTGGTTGTCACAGTAACTCCACATCGTTTTCCACTTAGATATGACTTTGGGACCTTAGCTGTTAGTCTGGGTTGTTCCCCTCTCGACGATGGATTTTATCACCCACCGCCTGACTGCTGTGATTACACATATGGTATTCGGAGTTTGACAGGGTTTGGTACCGCGGTAAGCAGCCCTAGCCCAATCAGTGCTCTACCCCCATATGTTACGACACAACGCTATACCTAAATATATTTCGGAGAGAACCAGCTATCACGAAGTTTGATTGGCCTTTCACCCCTATCCACAGGTCATCCGGGGGCTTTTCAACGCCCATCGGTTCGGTCCTCCACTGGCTCTTACACCAGCTTCAACCTGCCCATGGATAGATCACTTCGTTTCGGGTCTGCAGCATCTGACTAATTCGCCCTATTAAGACTCGCTTTCGCTACGGCTTCGTACTTGACTTAACCTTGCCAGACACCACAACTCGCAGGCTCATTATGCAAAAGGCAGTCCGTCACCCTGATAAATCATAGGGCTCCGAATGATTGTAAGCTAATGGTTTCAGGTTCTATTTCACTCTCCTCGCTGGAGTACTTTTCACCTTTCCCTCACGGTACTTGTTCACTATCGATCTGTAAGTAGTATTTAGGGTTGGAGGGTGGTCCCCCCAGATTCAGACAAAATATCACGTGTTCCGTCCTACTCAGGATACCAATAGAGCTCTTGAGAATTTTGATTACAGGAGTATCACCTTCTATGCTTAAGCTTTCCAACTTACTCATCTATTCTCTTAAGTCTCACATCTTGGTCCTACAACCCCCAATGCAAGCATTGGGTTTGCCCTAATCCCATTTCGCTCGCCGCTACTTTGGGAATCTCTTTTGATTTCTCTTCCTCTGGCTACTGAGATGTTTCACTTCGCCAGGTTCGCCCCCCGCAGGGTAATACAGCTCTCACCATATTGGGTTGCCCCATTCGGAAATCCCCGGATCAAAGCTCTTTGGCAGCTCCCCGAGGCTTATCGCAGCCTAATACGTCCTTCATCGCCTCTTACAGTCTAGGCATCCACCATTAGCCCTTAATAGCTTATTTGATAATAAAGTAATTAAATTACTTCACCTTTTTTGAATAATTATTCCTTGGCTACTATCTTATTAAATACATTACATATTTAATAAAAAAGTTGTGTTTTTTTTCTTTCTTATACAAACAGAATTTCTTCTACTCATATGGAAAAATTAAAGACTTTTAACATTATGTTTTTAAATAACTTTTGATCCTTTTACAAACCAAATATAAATCTTACCCTCTTGTAAAACTTATATTTGGTCTCTACAATCCATGGCTTCTATAATCTTTATAAACCGAACATATACTTATTTGTGCTTAAGTCAAACAAATGACTTAAGTCTTCTCTGAAAGGAGGTGATCCAACCGCAGGTTCTCCTACGGTTACCTTGTTACGACTTCACCCCAGTCGCTAAATCCACTGTGGAAGGTAGCTACTTTAGCATCCCCGCTTCGAATGAATTCAACTCCCATGGTGTGACGGGCGGTGAGTACAAGACCCGGGAACGTATTCACCGTAGCATTGCTGATCTACGATTACTAGCGATTCCAACTTCATGTAGTCGAGTTGCAGACTACAATCCGAACTGGGAGGCATTTTTGAGATTTGCTCCACGTCACCGTATTGCAGCTCTTTGTGTACCCCATTGTAGCACGTGTGTAGCCCTGGCCGTAAGGGCCATGATGACTTGACGTCGTCCTCACCTTCCTCCTACTTGCGTAGGCAGTCTGATTAGAGTTCTCAGCCGAACTGTTAGCAACTAATCACGAGGGTTGCGCTCGTTGCGGGACTTAACCCAACATCTCACGACACGAGCTGACGACAGCCGTGCAGCACCTGTATGTAGGTTCTAGCAAGCTAGCACCAATCCATCTCTGGAAAGTTCCTACTATGTCAAGGCCAGGTAAGGTTCTTCGCGTATCGTCGAATTAAACCACATGCTCCACCGCTTGTGCGGGTCCCCGTCTATTCCTTTGAGTTTTAATCTTGCGACCGTACTCCCCAGGCGGCACACTTAATGTGTTAACTGCATTACTGCCATGTCTAGCATGGCAACAACTAGTGTGCATCGTTTAGGGCGTGGACTACCAGGGTATCTAATCCTGTTTGCTCCCCACGCTTTCGCGTCTCAGCGTCAATAATGTTCCAGTAGATCGCCTTCGCAATCGGTATTCCTTCTGATCTCTACGGATTTTACCCCTACACCAGAAATTCCATCTACCTCTCCCATATTCTAGGTTAACAGTTTTCAAAGCAGTTCAATGGTTGAGCCATTGGATTTCACTTCAAACTTATTAACCCGCCTACACGCTCTTTACGCCCAGTGATTCCGAGTAACGCTTGCACCCTCCGTATTACCGCGGCTGCTGGCACGGAGTTAGCCGGTGCTTATTCATATAGTACCGTCATTATCTTCCTATATAAAAGGAGTTTACGCACCGAAATGTGTCATCCTCCACGCGGCGTTGCTGCATCAGACTTTCGTCCATTGTGCAATATTCCCCACTGCTGCCTCCCGTAGGAGTCTGGACCGTGTCTCAGTTCCAGTGTGACTGATCATCCTCTCAAACCAGTTAGGTGTCATTGTCTTGGTGAGCCATTACCTCACCAACTAACTGATACCGTACAGGCCGATCCTAGAGCTATAAATATTTCCCTTGCTCACTTTTGTGATAAAGGCATATAGAGTCTTAGCAATCGTTTCCAACTGTTATCCTCTTCTCTAGGGCACGTTACCTATATATTACTCACCCGTGCGCCACTTAGCTGACAATTTAAGCAAGCTTAAATCCGTTCTCGTTCGACTTGCATGTGTTAAGCACGCCGCCAGCGTTCACTCTGAGCCAGGATCAAACTCTCCATAAATTATGTTCGTTTGAAACTGACATTTTTGTATTTTATTACAAAATTATCACTCATTGTTTAGACGAAGAATTCTTCTATTCTTCTTTTTGTTTTAAGTATATATTCGGTTTACAAAGATTATATCTTCTCTAACCATTTATTTTAAAGAACTTAATCCCTTCAGAACTTATCTCCAGTTCCTCTGAAATTGGACGGGAATTATAGACAATTTTTTACCCTTTGTCAAGCCCCTCCTCTTAACTTTTACTTAAATTTGTAAAGTTTTATTACTTTTCATTCGATTTAGCGTTTTTGTATAATAAATGAGTAAGTATACTGTTTCCAGTATACTTATTTTTGAGTTATTTTTGGAGTTTTTTAATGATTTCGATTAAATAATTGGCAGAGTTTTTTGCAGATGATTTCAAAAATTCATCAAAATCAAATCCAGCATCCATATCTGCAGTATCTGAAATGGCTCTTAAAATAAAACAAGGTACGTTTAATGCATCACATACAACAGCAACACTTGCACCCTCCATTTCTAAGGCATCTGCTTTAAAAGTATTTTCTATGAACTCTTTTCGCTCATTTGAGTGTACGAATTGATCACCCGTCGCAATGATTCCTTCAATCACTTTTAAATTTTTCTCTTTTGCCACCTCTTTTGCAATGGCATTTAACGCTTTTGACGTTTCAACAAAAACAGCACCACCAGGAACATATCCATGAGGATGTCCAAAAGCAGTAATATCTAAATCGTGTTGACACAATTGATTTGCAATAATTAAATCCCCAATTTTAAGTTCTGGATTAATTCCACCAGCAACACCAGAAAATAACAAAGTATCGCAGCCAAATTTTTCAATCAATGTTGAAGCCGTTAAACTGGCAAAGACTTTTCCAATTTTAGAGTAAGCAATCACAATATCTAAACCGTTGTAAGATACTTCATAATACTTATTTTTTGCAAATTCTGTTACTTTTATATCACTGAAATATTCTAAAAGAGGTTCAATCTCCTCTTCCATTGCTCCCATTACGGCTAATTTAGTCATTTAACGCCACCAATGTACTTTCCAAAGAAGCCATATCACTTACATTAAGTGTAGGCACTTTTGTGATTTTTCTGTTTAAACCTTTTAAAACAATCCCATTCCCAAATTCAATGAGCATATCAACATTGGCACTGTTTGCTTCGATTGAGTGTTTATACTTAACCGGTGAAATCAATTGTTTACACAATAAATCAACTGCTTCTTCTTTTGTATTATAAGCTGTGGCTGTTACATTTGAAATCACAGATGTTGTAAATGTATCTTGAACATACTCATCTAAATAAGGTCTTAAATTTTCAACTGCTGGTTTTAACAACTCACAGTGACTTGCGACAGACATATCTAAAACAATTGCTCTTTTAGCACCGGCTTCTTTAAAAGTATCAACCAAACTCTCTAAATCGGCTTTTAATCCTGCAAGTACAAGTTGTCCATCCATATTATAATTTGCTGGCCAAACTTTTTTACCTTTTGATTGTTGTTCTTCACATACTTTTTCCACGGTTGCATCATCCATTCCTACCAATGCCATCATTCCTGCACCACCACCAGCACACGCATCAGTCATAAATTGACCTCTTTTATGTACTAACTCTATTGCATCTAAATAATCAATTGCACCACTTGCAACCAAGGCAGAAAATTCACCTAAAGAGTGCCCTAATACAAACTCAGGTTTGATATCACATTTCTCTTTGAATATTGCCATTGCAATTGAACTGACAAGTAAAATTGCAGGTTGTGTAAACTCAGTTTTTGAAAGATTTTCATTTTCAGTAAATAACAACTCCTCAAAATTGATTCCCAGTCTTTGGCTTGCTTTACTGATCATCTCTTTTGCAACAGCGCTGTTTTCAAAAAAATCTTTACCCATTCCCACTGATTGACTTCCTTGTCCTGGAAATATAAATGCAATTTTTTTCATTAAATTCATACCTTATAATTGATTTTTTAGTTTTAAAATTAAAACTATTTATAAAAAACAGGTTTGTTTCTTATAAATAGTTTTGCCCAAAAGCAAAAGCTCTTGGGCAAAATATATCTTTTTTACGAGTGTAAAAGAATCAGTGGCTGCAACCACAACCACCATGTGAGTGACCATGCTTTTCAGGAGCTTTTTCCTCACTGCTGCAACAACCACCTTCAGATGAACCGTGGTCATGACCACCACCACAACATCCACCAGAAGCCATTCCACCAACAACTCCTGTTTGAATCTCTTCTTCTGTTGCGTCTCTTAAAGAAACAATTGCAACTGAGAACATCAATGTTTTACCTGCCATTGGGTGATTATAATCAATTGTAACTTCAGCGTCATCAAATGATTTAACAGTAACTTGTACCGTTTCACCTTGTTCACCAGTACCATATAAAACCATACCTTCACTTAATTCAATACCAGCAAATTGCTCTTTTGGTAATGTTTGAACAGCTTCTTCATTGTACTCACCATACGCTTCAGCAGGTTCTACTAAAACATCTGCTTCTTCATTTAAAGCCATTGCAACCAATTTACTCTCTAAACCTGGAATGATTTGACCTTTTCCACTTACGAATTCTAACGGTGCTTGACCTACGTTAGCATCTAATTGTTCACCACTGTTTGCATCTTTTAAAGAATACTCTATTCCTATTACTTTTGACATATTATATGTTCTCCTATCATTTTATATTAATTAAATTTTTATTTGCAGTACGCGCTTCTGGCGAATTGGGATAGACATTAATCAAAGTGCTATAAAAACTCGCAGCATTGTTTAAATCATTCACTTTTTCAAAAGAAATTGCACTGTGCAATAAAAGCTTCGGCATATATGAAGCTTTATCATATAACATTGCAGATTGTTTAAAATTTACTATTGCATCATTATATTGTTTTCGATAATACCATATTTCACCTAAATAAAAATTTGATTCAGCAGGTTTATAGTTTTTTGTAATCAAACTTTCAAAAATGGGAATGGCATTTGTAAAGTAATCTTTTTTGAAATACTCTTTGGCTTTATCCAAGAGTTCAGCATTCGATAACTTTTTATCTTCATCACTTAAATCGGTTTTATTCTCTGTTTCTTGAGGGTTAATATTTAACACTTTATTTCTGAACGTTTCAAACTCTTTGAGTGTCACAAATTGTGCCATATTTGATTTTAATTCTTTATCTGAAACATATTGGGCATTAATTGTATTGACCAATGTTGTTAACTTCTCTATTGCTAATTTTAAGTTGTCTAAATTGGTTTTATTTGTTTTTGTATTCTCTTCTTGAATGGTTAAAATTTGATTGGTAACATTTTTTATATTTGCAATATCATGATCATGTAATTCATCTTTTTTAAGCAATTCATTGATACGTAAAACAGCACCATTTAATTTTTTACTGTCACCTTCATAAATTGATTCAAGACCATCAATTCTTTCACTGATTGACTCTATTGTATTTTTTACATCTTTAACTTTTGTATCAATACTGTTCAGTTCTGTCTTGTTTTTTAAAATATGTTTTTCGGTAGAAGTAAGTCCATAAGGTTGTTTTGAGTCCAAATTACCAGCACCGAAGACTGAGATCTCATTTGAGAACGCTAAGGTGCTGAATAATAAAAAAGTAGTTATTTTCTTCATTTAATTACGGTAGAAGTCTGTGTTCAGCTCTTCTATTTTTTGTCCAACAAGCAGCATTTTTATCAGTACATACTGGATTACTTTCACCAAAACTGATTAACGAGATATTTGCAGAATCAATACCATCCGCGACTAAAGCATCTTTAACTGCTTTTGCTCTTTTTAAACCTAATGCGTAGTTATACTCATCAGTTCCCCACTCATCGCAGTTACCTTCAACTTTAATTTTTCCAGCATACGCAGATAATTTAGTTGCATTTGATTTTGTAATTTCTCTCATTGATGGAGATAAATCGAACTTATCGAATGCAAAATATACAGATTCTAAAAATACTTTTTTACCATCAATCATTGCATAAATACCATTTGATGCACTGTCCATAGATTCACTGTTCATCATCTCTTGATTTGCAGCACCATTACCCTCTACTTTATCCAGCGTAGAGTCTGAATTTTTTGCATTAGCATCCATTTCAACATTTTTTTGACTACAACCTGTAAGTAAAATTGCAGCAATTAAAAACGAGTATATCCCAAGTTTTTTCATATATATCTCCTTTTGAGTTTAAAAAATTCTACACTATTATACCTTAAGTACCCTTTACGTAGGAACTATTTCAATTACAAAATGTAACCAAACTTAAACTAAATCTTCGTGTTAATGCAATAATAACCCATTTGATTTTTTAATGCCCTTTTTACCAATCAATTGATTGCAGTTTTCCACTTTTTAGAGGAAACAAAAATGACTTATTGTAATTAAGCCTTACAATTCCAAGAGAACTCTTATTTTCATATGTTTTTATAAATAATATCGACTCTCCGTCACTTGAAAATTTAGGAAATTGATTTCTTCCAGTCGTTGTTAATCTTCTTATAAAATCACTCTGTGTTGAAATCAAGTATAAGTTAAAGCTGTTTTTTGAAAATTCATTGTCCCCTTCTCTGCTGGAATAAACAATATAATTTTTAAAAGTTGTCGCAGCAGAGTTATTTCTACCATGATAAACCAATCTTTCAACCCCTCTTCCATCGATTTTTTTAGCAAAAATATTGGGATATTTTAATCGATCAGATACAAAAATAACTTTTGAATCGTTTTCAACAAAACTTCCACCAACATCAATTCCTTTATAGGTGGTCAATTTTGTTTTAATTCTTGTATTTGTATCATACATATAAATATCGGGTTGACCATCTGGTGACATGGTCAAGAGGATTTTAGAGCCATCAGAGCTGATATCAGAGCAGACAATCATTCCATCACTGCTTAAAAGTTCTTGTCGTTGTTTGGTATATAAATTGGCTTTAACAAGTGTGGGTTTATTTCTGTTGTATGTGGTGTAATAAAAGCTCTCTTGAGATTTATCTGCCCATTTTGGGAAAATATTCAATCCCCCTTTAATAATAACTTTTTGATATGAAAGCGTATAATCTGAAATAACTATTTCACTCTCTTTGGCATCAATATATCGTGAAAAAATCACAAATTTGTCCATCCAAGATATTTTAGGTGCTTTTAAATAATCGTTAATCGCAATGGCTGTTCTGTGTGACAAGAAAGGGTATCGTTCATCTTTTGAAGTAGAAAATGATTTATTAATCACCAAATTTCCACTGTTTGAATCAAACATTTTAACATAGAGCAATAATCCACCAAAACTGCTTTGTTCAATATTTAAATTCACAATCAAATCAATGTTTTTATTTTTTGCATCCAGCAGGTTGGGTTTGTCATTAAAATTGACATCATACACTTCTTGTTTTACATCAAAGTGACCACTGACTTGCAAATCTTGTGATAATATTTCTCTGATCTTGAGTAAAAATGCTTTTTGCGTGCTGTCTTTTGAAATCCCGACAGAAATGGTTGGTAAGTTTGTAGATTTTTTTATAATTTCCATGGTTGCATCAATTGCAAAAGCATGTGTCAATAGTGCCATATATATTAAAATATACAGAATAATACGTCTCTTCATTTTATCCCTTTGCTTTAAAAATTATCTCAATATCGGTTTTATTTCCCTTGTCATGGGTTGGATATGTGAGTGTTGTTTGTTCGTCTAAAAAAGCTTTTAATGACGCATCAAATGTTTCATCTCCTGAATCACTGATAAACGTATATTCAAACTTACCATCGCTGTAAATGGTAACCACTACCTTTGCAGATAGATTATCTACAATCGAAGATGGTTGCCATCTGCTTGAAATGATTTCATAAATTTTTGAATAATATGGGTCATTTTGATTTTTTGATTCACTGAAAGTTAATTTACTTGTTTTTAGCTTTACATTCTCTAAAAGTTTTGAAACAGAAACGCTTTCACTCTTTCTTTGTTTTTCAAATTTTGATTTAAATCGACTGGCAACAGCATTTTTTTCAACATTTAAAACATCTTCTTTATTTACATCATCAGAATTAACCGATACATTTGCAAAAAGTGATTTAACATTGGCTGTCTCTTTTATACTTTTTGATGTTGATTTTTTCACAATATCTTGAGCTAAATCACTGTTTTTGACATCAGATGGGGTCACTTGTTCTGCTGTTTTTTCTGTTTGATCGTTGGAGAGTATCTCTAATTCCAATACCGTCACTTTTGAAAATGCATCAAACTTTTTGACATTATGTGCTTGTAAATAGAGAAAAAAAAGCAAACAAACCAAAACATAAAAGCCACAGGCAATAAAACCTGAAAAATAAAAGTAATTTTTGTCTGTCATGGATTACCCATCAGTAATTAATGCCACTTTATAAAAACCAGCCTCTTTGACTGATTTTAATACATAAATAATGTCATCGTATAACAGTGTTTTATCTGCACGTATATGCACAGGTGTATCACGATTTTGATTTTTTGAAAATAACACAAAACTGTCGGGAAAGTTTTCAAACTTATATTGGCTTTTATTAACGGTAATAAGTCGATTTTTAGTGATATAAATATTTATTTTTTTATTTTGTTGTACTTGTTGTGTTTGACTTCCTTTAGGAAGATTGATGGGTTCTTCAAACTCCAATACAGGAGCAGTTACCATTAATATTGCCAATAATACCAGCATAATATCAACTAAAGGGGTAACATTTAATTCTGGCTTTTGATTAAAATCATACATTAATCAATTATCCTCGTGAAACTAAGATTTTAGACTGCGCCTTTAAAAAAGTATCAAATTCATATATTTTTCGTACGATTAATTGATGAAAAGTATACGCAAAAATTGCTACAAAAATTCCAGCTGCCGTTGCAACTAAAGCTTCAGAAATAGCAGGTGCAATAATCGAAAACCCTACTTTTGAATGAGATGAAAACTTTGCAAATGATTCTAAGATACCAACAACTGTTCCAAACAGACCAACAAAGGGTGAAGTAGAAGAGATAATTGACAACCAAGAAACACCACTGCTCGCCTCTCTGATCAATGAAATTTCACACGCACTTAAAATTTCAGAAGAGTGATTTGTTGTTTTAGATGTGCATTTACTTAAACTTGAAAGTGGACTAATGGTTATCGTTTCCCTAGAAACCAATGCTTCTAATGCTCTTTTTTCACTGTCTACTAGTGAACTTAACGCCATGAACCGATATATAAAAATCCAAAATGTGAGAATGAGATAAAACGACAGCAATACCAGTACGGTAATCGTAACGGCACTACTGTTGTTTAAATAATTTAATATTAAATCTATCATTTACTAAAATTATGCGAATGAGTTGATTTTTGCTTCAACTGCAGCCAAAGATACATTTGCATCTTTAACAGAATTAACCAATTCTTTTGCAGCGTCAATGTTTTTAGCTGTTTCAGATCCAGGACCCTGAGTTAATGCTACAGCACCATCAGCTAGAACGTCTACTGAGCTTTCACTTACTTTAACATGTCCCCAGTTAATAGCTACTGCTTCAATAGAATTGTCTTTTTCAATAACGATTACACCAACTGTTAAAGAAGATACTAACGAGGCGTGCCCCGGTAGTACTCCAAACTCACCCTCTTTACCTGGAAGAGTTACAGTTTTTACACTATCATTAAAGATAGTACCATTTGGTGTAACGATTGATAATTTAATTGTATCCATGTTATGCCTTATGGTTTATGATTTCATACTTTCAGCTTTTGCAATAGCTTCGTCTATACCACCAACCATATAAAATGCCATTTCTGGAATATGGTCGTATTTACCGTCGATAATTCCTTTGAATCCAGCAATTGTATCCGCTAATTCAACATATTTACCAGGAGAACCTGTAAATACTTCTGCAACGAAGAATGGTTGAGATAAGAATTTTTCGATTTTTCTTGCTCTATTTACAATAAGTTTATCATTTTCAGATAACTCATCCATACCTAGAATTGCAATAATATCTTGTAAATCTTTATATTTTTGTAAAGTTGATTGAACACCTCTAGCAACTGAATAATGATCTTCACCTAAAATATCTGCACTCAAAATTCTTGAACTAGAATCCAATGGATCCACTGCTGGGTAAATACCTTTTTCAGCAATTTTTCTGTTAAGAACCGTAGTTGCATCTAAGTGAGCAAATACTGAAGCTGGAGCTGGATCTGTTAAGTCATCCGCTGGTACATATACCGCTTGAACAGAAGTAATAGAACCTTTAGAAGTTGACGTAATTCTCTCTTGTAATTTACCCATTTCTGAAGCAAGTGTTGGTTGATATCCAACCGCAGATGGAATTCTTCCTAAAAGTGCTGACATTTCAGAACCTGATTGTGCAAATCTAAAGATGTTATCAACGAACATAAGAACGTCAAGACCTTTTTCATCTCTAAAGTACTCAGCCATAGTAAGACCTGTCAAGGCAATTCTATTTCTTGCCCCTGGAGGCTCACTCATTTGACCATAGCACAGTGCAACTTTGTCAAGAACGTTTGAGTCTTTCATCTCATGATAAAGGTCATTCCCTTCTCTTGTTCTTTCACCTACTCCTGCAAATACAGAGTAACCAGAGTGTTTAAACGCAACGTTATGGATTAATTCCATAATAATAACCGTTTTACCAACACCAGCTCCACCGAATAGTCCAACTTTTCCACCTTTTGAATAAGGAGCAAGTAAATCAACTACCTTAATACCAGTTTCAAACATCTCTGTTTTAGTTGATTGTTCTTCAAATGTAGGAGCAGTTCTATGAATTGACCATCTTGGAGTATCAGCAGGAATTGCTTCACCCTCATCAACTGGATCACCAATAACATTGAAAATTCTTCCAAGAACAGCTTCACCAACTGGAACTTGAATTGGTCCACCAGTAGCTTTACACTCTTGACCTCTTTTGAGACCTTCTGTCATATCCATAGCAATAGTTCTAACTCTACTATCACCAATATGTGCAGCAACTTCTAATACTAATCTATCAGAGTTAGCATCTGTTAAAACAACTTCGATTGCTTCATTTATTTCTGGTAAGTATCCGTCGAACTCTACGTCAACGACAGGACCCATTACCTGAATAATTTTACCTTTCATACGGGCAGCTCCTTTATCTTATTTTAATGATTCAACACCACTGATAATCTCTATCAGCTCTGTTGTAATTGCAGCTTGTCTAGCTTTATTATATTCTATAGTTAAAGTTTGTACTCTCTCTTTTGCATTTTTAGTTGCAGCTTCCATCGCTTGCATTCTAGCTGAATGTTCAGCAGCTAAAGAGTCAATCAACGCGTAATACATATTGAAATCAATATATTTCCCCGTTAATTCATTTAAAACTTCTCCATCGTCATCTGGTTCAATATCTAGCATAGAAGTTTCATTTTCTGCTTCAGAAACGTTTTCTAAGCTTACTGGTAACAGATCTCTCACTCTGATTTCTTGCGAAAGCATGTTTAAAAATCCATTGTATACCAATATTACTTTATCAGTCAATCCATTGTTGAAATCTTTTACAACATCAGCAATAAAATCACAAGCTCTGTTGTAATCTGGTGCACTTGATAAATCACTGACTTTTTGAGATAACTCAAATTTTTGGAAAGTAAAGAAATCCACTCCCTTTCTTCCTGCAGCTCTTAATCTAACGGTTACACCTTTTGATTCATACTCAGCTTTTAACCGACTAACTGTTTTAATTGTTGCCATATTAAAACCACCGCAAAGTCCTTTGTCAGCAGTAACAAAAACAATATCAATTGTTTTTGGATTATTATTTGGAACAAATGCTCTACTCACATTTGCTTCATCTTGAACTTTGCTAACTCTATTTGCAATCTCAGAAAGTACATCATTAATTTTCCCAGCATAGCTTCTTGCCTGATCAGACAATTGTCTAGTACGAGTCAATTTCGCAGAAGATACAAGCTTCATCGCTTTTGTAGTCTTTTGCGTGTTTGATACACTTCCGATTTTTAATTTAATCTCTTTTAAGTTAGCCATTGCTAATCCTTAATTTGCACTAAAAACAGTTTTGAACTCTTCTAATGCAGATACTAACGCTGCTTCATCTTCATCATCTAATTTTTTCTTAGATTTAATGTTTTCTAGAATGTTAGAGTATTTTTGCTCAATAAATGCGTGTAATTCAGCTTCGAATTTAACAACATCTTTAACCGCAACGTCTTCTAAGTAACCTTTAGTACCAGCATAAATGATAACAATTTGTTTTTCAATTACAAGTGGTTTATTAACACCTTGTTTTAATACTTCAACCATTCTTTGACCTAATTCAAGCTCTTTTCTGGTTGACTCATCTAAATCTGATGCGAATTGTGCGAACGCTTCAAGCTCTCTAAATTGTGCAAGTGATAATTTTAATGTACCAGCTACTTGTTTAGTTGCTTTAATTTGTGCAGCACCACCAACTCTTGATACTGAAAGTCCTACGTTAATCGCAGGTCTGATACCAGAGTTAAACAAATTCGTTTCTAAGAAGATTTGACCATCTGTAATAGAAATAACATTTGTTGGAATATATGCAGCAACATCTCCTGCTTGTGTTTCAATAATTGGTAATGCAGTCATAGACCCAGCACCTCTTTCATCACACATTTTTGCAGCTCTTTCAAGTAATCTTGAGTGCAGATAAAAAACATCCCCTGGGTATGCTTCTCGACCTGGAGGTCTTCGTAAAATCAGTGACATCTCTCTGTAAGCAACTGCGTGTTTTGATAAATCATCATAAACGATTAACGCATGTTTACCGTTATCTCTGAAGTATTCACCAATAGTAACACCTGTATATGGTGCTAAGAATTGTAATGCAGATGAATCAGCAGCTGAAGCGTTAACAACAATTGTATAATCCATAGCACCAGACTCTTCTAATGTTCTAACAACAGAAGCAACTGAAGATGATTTTTGACCAATTGCAACATAAATACAAATTACATCTTCACCTTTTTGGTTAAGAATTGTATCAATAGCAACCGTAGTTTTACCTGTTTGTCTATCACCAATAATAAGCTCTCTTTGACCACGTCCTATTGGAACAAGGGCATCAATTGCTTTAATACCTGTTTGTAATGGTTCATGAACTGACTTTCTCGCCATGATTCCAGGAGCTTTCTCTTCAATCAATTTTCTTTCAGCTGATTCAATTGCACCTTTTCCATCGATTGGTTCACCAAGTGCATTAACAACTCGTCCAATCATTGCGTCACCAACAGGAGTATCTAAAAGTCTTCCTACTCTTTTACAAGAAGTACCTTCTCTTAAACCGTCACCTTTTCCAAGAACAACAACCCCTACTGAAGACTCTTCTAAGTTAGAAGCCATTCCTTTTTCACCGTTTTCGAACTCAACAAGTTCACCGGCCATAACATTTTTCAGACCGTAAACTTGTGCAATACCATCTGCGTAAGAGATAATTTTACCAGTTTCGTTAACATCTACATTTAATTCAAAGTTGTCAATTCTTTCTTTTATAATAGAACTGATTTCATCTGCTTGAATCTTTGCACTCATTCATTTTCTCCTTTATAAGTTCTAAACTGCTTTTAAAATATGATCAATCATTTGAGATTTTAATCTCTCTTTTGAAAAACTAATCTCAACACCAAGTCCATCAATATCAACTTTAATTCCATCATAATCACAAATATTTTGTTCAAGATTTAAATTAATATCAAATTTTTTACTGAATTTTTCAGTGATTGAGTCTACATAAGAAGCGTCTAGTGCTTTATTTGTATACACAACACCCGTATAACTGTTATTTAAAACAGAAATTTGACTTTTTAACTCTTCAGCAATAAAAGGGATAATATCCAATCTTTTATTTTCACCTAAAAGTTTTACAAGATTTTTTAAAGTATCGCTCATGTTATCTACTAAAGAGATAACAAAATCATTTTTAGCACTATTTTTTACTTCAGAAGAAGCAATAATAGAGATAAATTTTTCATCTGCATACGCAGAAGCAATTTGATTTAATTCATCATAAATAGCAGTTGCAGAATTTACATCTCTGCCATCTAATAATGCTTTAACGTATCTTTTAGCTATTAAATCAGTCATTATGCCACCTTCTTAAGTACAATATTTGCCAACTCATCTTGAGAAACACCAATATTTTCACTGCTTAATAGTTGTTCTAAAACAGTTTCAACAACTTCTTTTTTAGCTTTTCTTGTTTCAACTTTAATTTTTTCATCAAAGTTTTTCTTTAAATTTGCTATTTCATGATCCGTTGTTTGTACCGATTTTACTTTAATAGAATCTATTTCAGCAGTCGCACCTTCAACAATCTCAACAGCAAGTTTTTTTGCTTCTTCTAATTTAAGTGCCGCATTATCAACTTTAGCTTGTGATGCTTTTAAAGTATCTTGTACTTTATCAAGTTCAGATTGAATACCCAAACTTCTCTCAGCAAACATAGCTTTGATTTTATCAGCAAGCAAATACCATAAAATGGCAGCAAAAATAACAAAGTTAACGGTTCTTTGAATAATATCAGTCTCCGCACCTTCACTGGCAAATAATGCAATAGGAGCCAAAGCTAATGCGAATAATAAAATTTTTTTCACCTTTTTCTCCCTTCCTTATATCGAATTAAGCTTAGCTTTTAAGCTCTCATTGAACTGAGGCATAGAAGCGATTAATGAATCTTTTAAGGCTTTTGTTTCTGCTTGTAACTCTTTTGTAAAATCAGCATATTTTAGTTCAATATCTGATTTTGCCGTTACAAGTTTTGCATCAGCAATCTCTTTAGCTTCATTATAAGCTTTTTCTCTAATTGCAGCAGCCTCTTTTTTGGCTTTCGCAATAACATCATTTGCTTCAGCCAGCATCCCCTCTACGTCTGCACTGTTTGACTTTGCATTCTCTAAATCTTTTTTTATAGAGTCAGCTCTGTCATCCATGTGTTTTAACAAAGGTTTAAATAGACAACTGTTTAGTCTGGCAAGTACAAGTATAAAGATAATACCAGAGCTAAGCAATAATATAGGACTTATGTCTAACATTCATTCCTCCATATTTTTTACAGTTTAGTTTGACTAAAACTGCACCATTTTAACAAAAGATAGTATAATAGAAGTTTAAATGAATTAAGAAAGTTAGTAAAATTTATAAAGTGTTACCAAAGTGTTTAGAAATTTTATCTATGTCTTCTTGTGAGTGAATTTCAATCTTAAAAAACTTATTATCAATCTTGACATTTAAGTTGTCAGATTTTAAATTTTCTATGATGGAATGGAGTGAATTTAAATCAAAATTACTCTTAACTTTTGATTTTTTGGGTTCAGGTTTTACTACTGGATTTTTAAGATCTTTGACCAATTTTTCTGTCTCTCGTACAGAGAGTTTTTGCCCGACAATTGAATCTGCAACCACCTTTTGTTCATCGTCAGTTAATCCTAACATAATTTTTGCATGACCCGCTGTGATTTTTCCATTGGCCAGCAGTTGTTGCACATATGAACTCAATTGTAAAAGTCTTAATGTATTTGTAATTGAGGTTCTGCTTTTAAACACTTTGTGTGAAAGCTCTTCATGAGTAATCCCATGCTCATTTAAAAGTTGGGCATAAGAGTACGCCAGTTCAATGATATTTAAATCATCTCGTTGAATATTTTCAATTAAGGCAATTTCTCTTAATTGTAAATCTTCTAAATTGGTAATGATGGCTTTAATTTTTGGTAATCCAGCTAATTTGTGCGCTCTTAACCTTCGCTCACCAGCAACTAAAATATACCCATCGTTATTATCTTTAATGACAGTAACAGGTTGTAACAGACCATGTCTTTGAATAGAATCACTTAACTCTTTTAATTTCTCTTCGTCAAATATTTTTCTTGGTTGATTTGGGTTGGCTTTAATTAACTCAACATCAATCTCTACAATATTTGAATTTGAATGGGTAGTTGATTTGTCATATGCAATCTCTACTTCACCTAATAATTCGCTAAGTCCTCTTCCTAGTGCCATGTGATTATCCTGCTATTGCTCGTGCTAAATTTGTGTATGCTTTTGTTCCAATGGCTTTATCATCATAAAGCATAATTGGTTTACCAAAACTTGGTGATTCGGCAAGTTTTATGTTTCTTGGAATCACAACATAAGAACTCTCATCTACTTTAAACAATTTACTCTCAAAATGTTGTGCAAGATCTGCAAAGACTTGTTTTGAAAGATTATTTTGTTCACTGTACATCGTTGGTAAAAACCCTCGAATTTGAAGTTGTCTGTTAATGGTTTGTTTAACAAGTTTGATGGTATTTAATAACTGCGCCAAACCTTCAAGTGCAAAGAACTCGCATTGAATAGGAATCAGTACAGAGGTTGCTGCACTTAATGTATTGATAGTAATAGGGCCTAATGCAGGTGGAGAATCAATAATGATATAATCAAAATCTTTTTTGATTGGGTCAATTTTTCTTTTTAAAATCAACTCTCTTTCATTGTTATTCTTGTAGAACTCTTTTTCAATTCCAACTAAACCAATGTTAGATGGTGCAACTTTCAAGTTTTCTATTTCGCTATCTAAAATTATTTCAGAAAGTTCTTTTGTTCCAAGCATCACATGATAAATATTGTACTCATATGTGTCTCTTTGGAAGCCTAAAGAAGTTGTTGCGTTAGCTTGTGGGTCTGCATCAATTAACAATACTCTTTTACCTTCAAGTGCCAAGGCAGCGCTTAAATTCACAGCAGTTGTTGTTTTACCAACACCACCTTTTTGATTTGCAATTGCAATTATTTCTGTTGTCATCGTAAACTGAACACCTTTATATTATCTATACTAATTGAACCGTCGTCATTTAGAATAGCGCGTTGTAGAGAAACTTTCTCGTCATTTAACAAAGATTTGTAAAATCTGCTTTTTTGAAATTCTATCTGAAACTCACTAAATATCTGCTTCCATAAAATTAATTTTTCTAATTTAGCAAAATATAATCTCAAAATCTCTTCAAAAGAAATTTCGATATCCAAATAACCAAATTCTTCACTCACTCTCAAAAGATTTAAACCAATGCCACAATAGATCAAATCATTCGTTGCTGTCGTAATTGTTCCCCCAATTTTTTTACTTTCAATGTAAAAATCATTGGGCCATTTTAGCCAAGTTTTTGAACCTTTTTCCACTAAAACTTGTTTTAAAATAAAAGAGAAATAAATCGAAGCTGACTGCAAAGGCAAATCACAAGGCAAACTGTTTTTTTGCATAACAAAAGAGAAAAACAGATTCCCTTTTTTACCAACCCAGCTGTTTCCTTTACTCCCCACTCCTTGTGTTTGAAAAGTTGTAGCAATACAAAGTGGCTCACTAAAAGAGTTCTTTTTAATGTACTCTTTTAAATACGTATGCGTTGAATCAACTTCTTCTAATATAATAATTTTCATCAAACCATTATACATAATTACAGATTAATATTATTGCAATATAATAAAAAAAAATTTATAAAATGGATTAAAAATGCTGGATCCCGTTTTACCCATAGCACTCTATTTATTGTTGGGTTATTTGTTCAAAATATTTTTTAAAGACAACTCAAAAGAGTTGGTTGAATTTGTAATATATTTTTCTCTTCCTGCAATGGTATTTGTTAAAATCTACCCTCTTACCTTGGATTTAAAGATATTAAATTTGATTTGTATGTTCAATACCATTATCATTGTCAATCTCATTTTAGCCTATTTAATAGGAAAGTTTTTTGCTTTAGAGAAAAAAACATTGGCTACATTTATGATTATTGCGACCTTTGGGAACACCTCCTTTATTGGGTTTTCATACATTGATGCTTTTTATGGTCAAGATTACGTGGTCTATGCTTTGATTTATGATCTGTTTGGTTCCTTTTTATTGGTGGTCTCTCTTGGAGCATTTATCATTAATTGGGGAAGTGGCAATGTGGTACATTTTAAGTCCATTTTAAAAAGTGTACTTATTTTCCCACCTATTATCATCTTTTTCATCACGGTTGTTTTAAAGTTCTTTGATATGCCCACTTTTATTATGAATACTGCACAAACCATAGGTGCCACCTTAGTCCCCCTAGCTATGATAGCCATCGGTATGAAATTGGAGATTAAAAACATATTTTATAAAGTTCGCATCACCTCTTTGGCATTGACGTTAAAGATGCTTATTATGCCTATTTTTGTGATGATACTCTTTGGTATTTTTTACAACTTAGATGAGACATGGAGTAAAGCAACCATTCTAGAAGTTGCCATGCCACCTATGACTACTGCGGTTATTTTGGCAATTAAGGGTGGATTAGATGAACGATTGGCAATCAATGCATTGGTTATAGGGGTAATTTTTTCATTGGCAAGTGTGACAGGGTTTTATTACTTTTTAGCTTGAAATGTAATTGTAAACAAAGCCCCTGTACATTGCATACCATTGTATTCAAATAGAGAGTTTTCTGCGGTTATACTCCCTTTGAAACTTTTTTCAATGATTACTTTCGTCATGTACAGTCCAATACCTGTGCCCTTATGTTCATCTTTAGTGGTAAAATCTCTATCAAATATCTTCTTTAAAATGTTCTCTTTTATTCCACCTGCATTGTCTTTGATTTTTATCAATATCAAATCATTGATTTTTTCTAGAGTTATAAAGATTAATTTTGGGGGGAAATTTTTATCTGTTCCCGCATCAAAAGCATCCTTAGAATTTTGTAAAATATTTAATACAGCTTGTTTTAACTCATTTTCCAAACCAAAATGATTGATACTCTCATCCAACTCAAAGATTAACTCAATCTCATGTTCCAACAACGTTACATCAATTATAGATACACTTTGATGTATATTCTTTGCTAAATTAAATTTTTTTTCAAATTTATCAATTCTGTAGAAGTTTCTAAAGTCATCAATCGTATCAGAGAGATATTTTGTTGTTTCAACAATCTTATCTAAGGTCTTCATTGTTTCTTTTTTATCATCGGTATTTAACTCCATATTAAAGCTAAGTGCACTTGCAAGTGTACTGATACCACTTAATGGCTGTCTCCATTGATGAGCAATATTACCAATCATCTCTCCCATTGATGACAATTTTGATTGATGATAAATTATGGCTGATTTTTTCTCATTTTCACTGATTTCATACTCAACTTTTTTTGTCAATTTTTCATTTGCAATTTTAAGTTCACGGTTTAACTCTTTTAACTTAATTGAGTCATCCTGTGCTTGAGAAATTGATAAAGCAATCAAAGAACTTGTTATTGCTAACGTATCTTTATCTTTTTCATCAAAATAAAAATTATTTTCATCATCAATCTTATTGATAAGCTGAATCACCCCTAACTTTTTATTATCAATAGGGTGAATAATGGGAGAAGTCAGGATTGAATGCGTCTTATAATTGTTTTGTTTGTCGTACTCTTTGACACCCAGTAACTCATACTTTTTTGTTTTATACACATCATTTACTATGATAATTTTTTTACTCATATAAGCATCAACGGCAAGATATTTTTTTGAATCTAGGGGGAGTTTTAAATCTTTTAATTTTCGGTATTGCAGAAAAATCTCTTCATACGTCATTGAGTCATTTTGAAAGACATTGAACTGCAACGCATCCCCATCCACAGTATAAATACTTCCTGCTTCAGCACCAATGATTTCTCTTACTTGTTTCAATATCTTATGTAATAAGACATCAAAATCATCTACGTTGAAAAGTTTTAGGTCATAAATATCGTAACAATTTATACTTTTTTTCATAATGACTTCTTCAATTAAAGATATAAACAATAGTATAATAAATTAAGTTAAAAGATTCAGTAAAGAGATTCTTTGACCTCTGATATAATCAATTGCACTGACCTCTTTTTTTGAAGGGGCTTGTAAAGTTGCAATTTTTAAACTGCCTTTTTGACATGCGACAATGATACCATCCTCTTCAATGGCTACTATTTCACCGGCATTGTTTTGGGAATCTTTTTCAACAAGAGAGATGTTTTTTAACTTAAGCCCAGATTTTAAATATACTCCAGGCCAGTAAGAGTAGGCTTTATATTTTTTATAAAGGACTTCAGCATTATCAAAACTGACTTCGCCATGCTCTTTTTTTATCTTCTTACAATAACTTACGTTTGTTTCATTTTGTACTTTTGGATCAATCTTTTCAAAATAATGTAGCGTCTCAATGGTAAGTTTTGCCGCCATTAAAGAGAGTTCAGAAAAGAGTTCTGCTACTTCCATCGTTTGGGGTATTTTAAAATATTTTAATCCCAAAATATCGCCACTGTCAAGACCTTCTTCCATAAGCATAGAGGTAACACCTGTGTACTCATCACCATTTAATAATGACTCTTGAATCGGACTTGCTCCTCGATATTTTGGCAATAATGAGGCATGTAAATTAATACAAGGAGCAATATCTAAAATCTCTTTAGGCAGAATTTGTCCATACGCTGCAACAACAATAAAATCGGGTTTTAACGCTTCTATTTGTAGTTTTGCATCTTCATTATTTCTTAATTTTTCAGGTTGATAAATGGGAAGATTGAGATTGTTGTCTGTACAAAATTGTTTGATATGAGGAGCCGTTAAAATCTGTTTCCTTCCCACGGGTTTGTCCGGTTGAGTGAAAAGTCCAACCATCTCAAACTCACTTTTTAAAATGGCTTTGAAAATGGTTGTAGCATAATCGGGCGTTCCCATAAAAAGTATTCGTTTTGCCATCAAATTACGCCTTAAAAAGTGTTCCACCAAGGTGATTGTGATTGACCAAAAACTCTTCTGCAAATTTCAAATCAAATCCACTGCTTAAATACATAGGAATATTTTTTTGGATTAAAAAATCTGCAGCTTTTAATTTAGTCACAATGCCACCTGTCGCAAACTCGGTATTGGGTGTATGCTCACCTTCTAACATTTCAGCAGAAACCGAAGCAATGTGTTTTTCCAATACTGCATCTGCATACACTCTTGGATTTTTGTTGTAGTATCCATCAATATCTGTTAAAATAGCCAAGATATCTGCGTCAAAGTAGTATGTAACATGCGCTGCAAGTTGATCATTATCTCCAAAAAGAAGTTCATCGGTTGCAGTGACATCATTTTCATTGATAATGGGCATGATTTTGTTTTTCAACAAAATTTCAATGGCCCCTTTTGCAAAAGCGGTTCTTTTTCTTGAATCAAAATCATCGGCAATTAAAAGCATTTGAGCACAAGTAATTCCATACTCTTTAAACTTTGTTTTATAGTGTTTCATCAATAAAGGTTGTCCAATGGCAGCAAGTGCTTGTCGGTTGGTTACTGATTTTTTATCCAAAGGCAATGAAGTAAAGCCAGCTGCAACGGCACCTGAACTGACCAATATTACCTCTTTGTCTTGTTGTTTTAATTTTGCAATCAAATCCACCAAATTATTTAACCTATCAAATGCCAGTTTACCATCTTGTGTTAAAACAGCACTTCCAACTTTTAATACGATTCGTTTCATTTTTTATCTTTTCCTATTAATTCATATAAAGAGTATCTGATGGCATTTGTATTTAAATGTGTTACCGCAGATATTGGCAAGATGAAAAATGGTTTTGCCGCATCAAATCTTGCAAATGTCGTATCTTGCATATAATAAGGCAATGTTTTATCAAATCCAAATTGATTTTCACCACTTATTTCTAACCCTAATCCCTCAATAAAACTTTTAATGTCACCCTCTAAATCTTCACCATAATACGCATCTGTTTTTGTCAATGCAATGGCAAAATTTCTTCCACTTAACTCTAAAGAGAACTTCTTAAGCTCCTCTTTTAAAACCGTGTATTGATCCATGGTTGTACGATAGTTTGAAATATCAATCATAAAAAGCAATGTTTTGGTTCGTTCAATGTGTCTTAAAAACTCTAAGCCTAAACCTTTTCCATCGCTTGCACCATCAATGATTCCTGGAATATCTGCCATAACCAAAGAGTTGTATTCCCCTACTTCAACTACCCCCAATTTTGGTGTTAACGTAGTAAACTCATAATTTGCAATTTCAGGGGTTGCATTTGACAATGTTGAAATCAAAGTCGATTTACCCACATTTGGATACCCAACTAAGCCCACATCCGCAATCAATTTTAACTCAAGTCTGATCTCTTTTTTAAGTCCTGGAAGTCCTGGTTGAAAATAGGTGGGTCTTTGGTTTCTTGAGTTTTTAAAGTGAACGTTCCCTAATCCACCTTTTCCACCTTCTAAAATGGTAACCGTTTGCCCCTCTTCTAACAAATCATATAAAACCTCATCGGTTTCATCATCAATAATTTGTGTTCCAGGAGGTACCGGCAATAAAAGTGTAGGTGCAGATTTCCCTGTCATGTTTCTTCCCATACCTTGTTTACCGTTTTCAGCTTTGATAATATGACGACCTTTATACCATGATAATGTATCACTGTTGCTGTCTACTACAAAAGCAACATCTCCACCTTTACCACCATCTCCACCGTCTGGTCCACCTTTTACGACGAACTTTTCTCTTCTAAATGAGGCACAACCTTGCCCTCCTTTACCAGAAGAGATTACAAACTTTACACTATCTATAAACACATGAACCTCCGTTTTAGTGAAAAGTGAAAAATCAAAAGCGCCTTAACATTAACCTGTTAACTTTTAACTGTTCACTAAATTATTTTTTTTATTAATTAAAAAAGGGTGTAGGCAAATGCCATACACCCTTTAAAAAACTCTTTTGAATCAAACTTACGAAGCGTAAACTGAAACTTTTTTTCTTTTTTTATCTTTAATTTCGAATTTAACTGTTCCGTCAATTAAAGCGTATATTGTATGGTCTTTACCAATTCCAACATTGTTTCCAACGTGAATTTTAGTTCCTCTTTGTCTGATAATGATATTTCCAGCTCTTACAGCTTCTCCACCATATTTTTTAACTCCAAGTCTTCTACCAGCTGAATCTCTATTATTCTGTGTACTACCTTGACCTTTCTTGTGAGCCATCGTTTATCTCCTTAAATTTATTGCTTACGCAGCAATTTTAGTAATTCTAATTTTTGTAAAGCTTCTTCTGAAACCTTTTTTTAATTTAGAATCTTTTCTTCTTCTTTTTTTGTAAATGATAACTTTTCTGTCTCTATTTACACCAGTACCATCCAGTACCACTTCTGCTTCTACTTTTGCAGAAGAAACAGCATCACCGCATTTTAACTCACCATTGTTAACAGCTAAAACATCGTTAATTTCAAGTGTTTCTTTGGCAGCTTTTCCAGTGTAATCGATATCGATTATATCACCTTCTGAAACTTTATATTGCTTTCCACCACATTTGATAATTGCGTACATTTTCTTTCCTTAGGGTATCTATTCTATTCATACTTTATTTTTGTGAAGCGAATAGTATCTTAAATTAGTTTAAACTTTCTTTAAGACAAGAAACTTTATTGCAAAATTAGAGATAATCTTTTGCTTCAGCAATAATATCCATCTCAACAAGTACATTTTTAGGTAATGTTTTAACTGCAACCGTGCTTCGTGCTGGTTTATGATCGCCAAAAAATTCAGCATAAATCACATTAACCACACCAAAATCTTCCATGTTTTCTAAATAAATTGTTACTTTAACGGCTTGTTCTAAACTGCTTCCAGACTCTTCTAAAATATTTTTTAAATTGGTTAACACTTGTCTTGTTTGCCGTTTAATATCTCTGTCAACTAACTCTCCGCTTGGAGTAATTGCAATTTGCCCAGAAGTATAAATCATGCCATTGACTTTAATGGCTTGTGAGTAAGGCCCAATGGCTGCAGGTGCTTTTTCGGTTTGTATAATTTCCATGTAGTTCTCCAAAAGTTTTATTCAGGGATTCTACTGAAAAAACTATTTTTATTCAATAAATTTTATAAGTTATACGAAATTAGTTTGCCTTTTCTTAGCTGCATGATATTATCGCGTATTTTCACAATCAAATTCTTTTTCTCATTGTGTTCTAAATTTTCATCATATTTAATGGCATTTTGTTTTTTTTCATAAAATTTAATCAGCAAAATTCTCAATTCACTGCTTAAACGTTCATCATCATAATTTTCCAATTGTTCATTGAGTAAAATCCCATTAAGTTGAGGATTCTCTTTGTCATATAAAAGCATTTCAAACTCACTTTTATGGTACTCAAACATGGAAGCATCTACCACATCTAAAACGGTATCCAGCCTTTTGGGCGTGTCGGCTATGGATTTAATAATACACAACTCTGCAATATCTATTTTTGACAACTGAACATTGTTTCGTATCTCTTGTTTTTGATTTTGTACCTTAATAAACTTTTCATTCACATTGAGTCTTGACGCCAAATATCGTTTATATTCATCTTGAAAAATGGGGTTCAATGTTTTTAAATAATCATTGGTCTCTTGCAGTGCTTTTTGTTTATTTTGAGGATCACTTAAATCATATTTTGCAATGATAAAATCAATCACAAAAGGAATAAAAGGTTTTGGATTGGAAAAGATGGCATTGAGTTCATTGATTCTTTTATCTTTGACCATATCGGCAGGATCCAATCCTTGACCAAAAATCACCACTCCTCCCTCAAAATTTCCATGAGAAAGCATCACCGAAGCTTTATACGCAGCATTTAATCCTGCACTGTCACCATCGTACGCCACAATGACTTTGGGTTCACCTCTTCTTATAAGCGGTAAATGCTCTTGCGTCAATGCCGTACCCAAGGTTGCAACAGCATTCTCAAACCCTGCTTGATGCAACATAATGACATCCAAGTACCCTTCTGTAATAATAATCTCATGCTTTTTATAAATTGCATCTTTAGCCAAATTATACCCATATAACAGTCGTGATTTATTAAAGAGTTTGGTTTGAGGAGAGTTGACATATTTGGCATTATGTCCAGTAATCGTTCGTCCACCAAAACCAACAATTTTTCCATTTAACGCATAGATAGGGAAGGTAATTCTTTCAATAAAACGAGCATATAAACCATTTGCCCCAGTATCTATAATTCCCAACTCTTGCGCATCACCTAGGTTCAAAAAATTTGTTTTTAAAAAGCCTATTGTTTGAGAGGAGCTAGGAGCATACCCAATTTCAAATTTTTCAATGGAAAATTCTGAAATCCCCCTGCTTAAAATATACTCTTTGGCAGTGTGTTCACCAATAAAAAGTTTTTGATAATATTTATTGACCTCTTCAATGACTTTGGTGTCTTGTTTTTTTTCATTGTTGTTATCATAACTTAATGATACATTGTGCATGGAGGCAAGTTTTTCAATGGCTTCAGGGTAAGAGAGTTTTTCATACTCCATCACAAATTTTATGGCATCGCCCCCTACTCCACAACCAAAACAGTGGTAAATTTGCTTGGCAGGACTTATCACAAATGAAGGGGTTTTTTCTCCATGAAAAGGGCAACATGCTTTAAAGTTTGCACCTGATTTTTTAACCTCAATAAATTGTGAAATGACATCAACAACGTCTAAATGGTTTTTTAAATTTTCTATGGAATCTTTTGTAATCATACGCGCATTATACACTTTAATCACTTTATCTATGTTCATTTAAATTAATTTATTATTTTCTATACACTTTTATGGTAATATATTAAAAATTATAATCAAAGGTTAAATGAGTGGATGGACTGGTATTAGAGTATAGAGACCCCTTATTTGGTATTATTATATTCTTTACACTGCTTTTTGTTATATCATTTCTGACCTACTCTTTTGGACTGTATAAAGAGAAAAAATCCAGAGCAGAGTATCGTAAACTTTTAAAACGATTTGAGTTAGGAAATTTAAAAGAGGACGATTATGTTCATCTGTATACCACGTATAATCTCCCTTTTGATTCTATTATTCTTTTGGCTTCAACCTTTTTACATAAAGGAGACTACAATAAAGCCATTGGGGTCTACTTGGCCCTACTTGAACATGTAACGGAACGTGTAAAAAAAGAAGAACTCTTAGAACTGTTAGGAAAAACCTATTTTAAAGGGGGATTCTTACAACGAAGTAAAGAGATTTTCCTGAAAATTTTGAAATTTTCACCTCGAAATAAAGAGGCTTTAAATCACTTACTTTTAATTTATGAAAAACTCAAAGATTTTGACAAAGCGCAAGAGGTACTTGAATCACTTGATGAATTAGAGTTTGATGTGACACGAGAATCTGTGTATATAAAAACATTAAAACTCTTAAATGACCCTGTTGTTTCATTTGATAAAAAATCAACACAATTAATGCATATGTTTAAAACCAACGAAATCATTGAACGAATTGTTGTACAATATCTTTTACAATTTAATAAAAGCATGTTTTGGGAAAACATTGAGTTATTCGATCTTTCAAAATCACTTGATCTGTTATGGTATTTAAACTTCGATGATATCGATTTTGATGCAGTGGCAAAAATAGAAATTTTACAAGAGTTATATACAGCCAAAGGGTATATCAATAGCGTTTCAAACAGTGCTGTCTTTGAACTGGATATGATTATACTTTCAAAAAATGCAAAAAGCAACTTTAGAACGGATTTGAACTTTCAATTTATGTGTACCAAATGTAAAAGCATCCATCCCATTTACGAATCGCGATGTCCACATTGTCATAAAATTTTAACGTTTAAAATTGAACCTGAACTGACAAGGAGAGTTATTGAAAAAAATCAATCTTTACAGTGATGGTTCCAGTTTAGGGAACCCTGGTCCTGGCGGTTGGGGAACAATCCTAAAATATAATGGTCATGTCAAAGAGTTAAGTGGTGGAAATGCGATGACAACCAACAACCAAATGGAACTCACAGGTGTTATTGAAGGCTTAAGAGTTTTAAAAGAGCCTTGTGAAGTTGAAGTCATCAGTGATTCAAAGTATGTGGTTCAAGCCATTAATGAGTGGTTAGCAAGCTGGAAAAAGAATGGTTTTAAAACAGCTGCCAAACAACCCATTAAAAACTATGAACTGTGGCAAGAGTATATAAAGGTTTCGGACATTCATACCATAAAAGGCACGTGGGTCAAAGGCCATGCTGGTCATGAAGAGAATGAAAGATGTGATGAATTGGCTCGAAATGAAGCCGAAAAATTAAAATAACAAAGGAAATAAAAAATGAGTGATTATTCTGAATTAGAAAAGTGTTTGGATTATCAGTTTAAAAACAGAGATCTGATAATCGAAGCACTTACGCACAAAAGCTATAAAAAGCCATACAACAATGAGCGGTTAGAGTTTTTAGGGGATGCGGTTTTAAACCTAATTGTGGGAGAGTATTTATACACCAAATTCCCAAAATCAAATGAAGGAGAACTCTCAAAAATACGAGCTTCATTGGTCAATGAAACCGGTTTTACGAAACTGGCCAATGATATTCATTTGGGAGATTATATCTATATTTCAGTCGCTGAAGAGAGAAATAATGGCAGAGAAAAAGCCTCAATTTTATCCGATGCTTTTGAAGCGATTATGGGAGCCATTTATTTAGAGTCTGGCTTAGAAAAACTTAAACCCATTATGTTGACCGTCTTAGAAAACTCTTATGATAAAATCAATTTGGATGTCTTATTCAGTGATTACAAAACGGCCTTACAAGAGATTACTCAAGCAGAATTTGCTTCAATTCCTGAATATAAACTTGAGGGTTCATATGGACCTGATCATCAAAAAGAGTTTGAAGTCTCAATTTGGATTGATGGAAAAAATTATGGTTCAGCCATAGGTAAAAGTAAAAAATTGGCACAACAAGCTGTTGCAAAAATTGCATTAGAAAAATTAAAAGGTAACTAAACCATGAACAGTTTTGGACATAAATTCAAGTTTACAACATTTGGTGAAAGTCATGGAAAGGCACTGGGATGTATCGTTGATGGTGTACCAGCAGGCATTAAAATCGATGAATCCTTTATCCAAAGTGAAATGAACAGAAGAAAACCGGGTCAAAATGAGTTTGCCACGGCACGAAATGAAGGGGATAAAATTGAAATTTTAAGTGGTGTTTTTGAAGGTATTACAACAGGTACATCTGTTGCAATGATTATATTTAACGAAAATCAAAAAAGCAACGATTACACCAATATTAAAGATCTCTTTAGACCAGGACATGCTGATTTTACCTATTTTAATAAATACGGTACTCGTGATTACAGAGGTGGCGGGCGAAGCAGTGCCAGAGAAACAGCAGCAAGAGTTGCAGCAGGTGCAATAGCAAAACTGCTTTTACAAGAAGTGGGCATCAGCATTCAAAGTGGTATTTTTGCTATCAATGGCATTGAAGCCCAAAATATTGATTTTACTCATGTGAAAAATTCTGAAATATATGCGTTAGATGCCAAGGTTGAAAACGCTCAAAAAGAGGCCATTTTAAAAGCAAAAAATTCACACGACAGTGTGGGTGGTGTCGCACTCGTTTGTGTTAAAAATGCTCCTGTTGGTTTGGGTGAACCTCTCTATTTTAAACTTGATTCACAAATTGCCAATGCCATGATGAGTATCAATGCAGTTAAAGGGGTCGAAATTGGAGAAGGTTTTGCCTCAGCGTCACTTTTGGGAAGTCAAAACAATGATGAAATCCGTTCAAACGGTTTTAAATCAAACCACAGTGGTGGCATTTTGGGTGGAATATCAAATGGTGATGACATCAATGTCAAAGTCTATTTTAAACCAACCCCTTCAATTTTTATCAAACAAGAGACCATTGATAAAAATAATCATGACGTTGAATGTGCGTTAAAAGGACGGCATGACCCTTGTGTTGCGGTAAGAGGAAGTGTGGTTGCCGAATCTATGATGGCATTAGTTATTGCCGACATGTTGCTGTTGAACATGAGCAGTAATATTGAAAATATAAAAAAAGTCTATAAGTAAAAAAGCAAGAGATGAACTCTTGCTTTTATGCTTGCGCTAATTTATTGTGTACATAATCGTGAAATGAATCAAGTACCATGTGAGGGCTGTTATCTGTATAAACACAAATACCTGCCTCTTTTAACTGTGCCAATGGTAACTCACAACTTTGTGGAACTACAATTGCCTCATACTTATTTTCAAGACACTCTTTAAGAAATCCATCTGATCCACTGAAATCTCTTTTTTGTACAGTATGTACACCAACAATACTTTGATTTTGAATATCAAGTACTGTCAAATAATTCGCTTCTTCAATGCTTGACGCACTGTGAGAAATGTAACTCATATTCTCTTTTGTTGGAAATACGATTTTCATTTTTTACCCTTTTTTTTTCTTTATCATTTTATTTTAATTGTTTAAATTAATCTGTCTCTATTGAACATATGTTGTCATCTTAATCTATTAATGAACATATGTTAGGAATTATATCAAATGTATGAACATATGTCAATTAATAATTTGCCAAATTTCAACAATTATGCTAAGATTCTTAAAATTTAGATTAATAAAGATTATTATGGGCAGAGAAAAATTACACAGAGAGTTAAATTTAAAGCTTCACAGCAAATATTTTGGTCCAAAAGATATCAATCCAGAAGAGACAATCGTACTGTTACACGAAGAGATTGAAGCGATTCAATTGATGAGCATATTAAATATGTATCAAGAAGATGCGGCAAAACATATGAATGTATCACGACCAACATTTGCACGTATCATCAAAAATGCACGGCGAAAAATTGCCATGGCTTTGATTAATGGCTATAACATAAAAATTCATGAAGTTAAAAATGATTTTAGTGTAGCAGTTTGTTCTTCAAGTAAAACAGAAATCAGTGAAAGTGATTTGTATTCTGAATATATATTTATTTTTCATATTCAAGATTATAAACTCACCTCTCAAATACTTTTAAAAAACCCTGCTTTCAGCAGAGAATTTAAACCAAGTACTGTATTGCCTAACCTCTTAAAAGAGCATGAAGTGAACTATTTTATCATTGATAAATTAGGCGTTACGTTAAAAAACGTACTCATATCAAAAGGAATCTACCCCATTATTAAAGATCATGTCTCTATTGATCAAATTGTTGATATTTTTAAATAATTAGTGTAAATCGTATTTTAACTCTTCCAATGCAGCAATCCTATCTGCTGTTGTTGGATGGGTTCTAAACAGATCAGAAAATCGTGTTTGATGTCCTGAAAAAGGGTTAATAATAAACATATGGGCTGTCTGTTCAGTGGCATTATACACTTCACCTCGTTTAGCATAACTTTCAAGCTTACTTAAAGCACTTTGTAAGGCTTTGACATCACCCGTTAAACGTGCAGCTCCTGCATCGGCTAAGTACTCTCTGTTTCGACTCACTGTCATTTGAATGATTCCTGCAGCAATGGGCAATAAAATGGATAAGACAATCATCACCACAGGATTCACTCCTCTTCTGTTATCTCCAAAAAAAGCAGAAAACTGAAGCATATTGGCAATAATTGCAATGGCACCCGCAAGCGTTGCTGCAACGGTTCCAATTAAAATATCGTAATGTTTAATGTGCGATAACTCATGAGCAATCACGGCTTCAATCTCTTTTTCATTGAGTAATTCAATCAAACCTTGAGTGACTGCAACTGCTGCATTTTCATGATCTCTTCCTGTTGCAAAGGCATTGGGAACACTATCTGGGATAATATAGACTTTTGGCATAGGAAGATTTGATTTATAGATTAATTTTTGAACGATTTTATAAACAATATGATTTTTGTCTTGAACCAGTACCGCATTATAATGAGCTAAAACTTGTTTATCAGAGTAATAATAGGCATAAAAATTCATTCCACCCGCAAGTAAAAAAGCAATCAAGGCCCCATTACTTCCACCTAAATATGTGCCCACAAATACAAACAACAGTGTTAAAAAAGTTAAAAGAATGATTGTCTTTATCTGTTCCATATTATCTCCTCATATCATTTATGCAATTTTACAAAAATAAAGTTAAAAATTAATATCAAATTCTTTTTAATATGGATTCATCTTTATACGGCACTTTTGCACTGGGTGAAAACTTTGAGGTTCTCTCCAAATGAACATCTTGATCATCAAAAAATATGTCTGCACCAAAGGCATTGACCACTTCATATTTGTCTACACCACCTAAAAAGAAAGCCTCATCTAAACGAACATTCCAAGCATTGAGTGTTCGTATGACTCTTTCATGTGCAGGCGAATTTCTGGCAGTTATAAGTGCTGTACGTATGGGAGTCTCTTCTTGAGGATATGAAGATTGAATATTGGAAATGACACTTAAGAGTTTTGCAAAAGGACCAGCAGAAAGAGGATTTTTTGCATTTTCCGATTCATACTGTAAAAAAGCTTCCAAGCCTTGTGTTTTATAAATTATTTCTGACTCTTCAGAAAATAAAACGGCATCCCCATCAAAAGCAATTCTTACTTGATGATAATCATCGTCTTGTTGATTTTCATAAGGCAAAATTCTTGCAGCGGCAATCCCCAAATTGATGGCATCTTGCACATCCGTTTCATTGGCAGATAAAAAAAGATCCACTTTAAAGGGTTTTAAATATTTAGAAATAGTGTTGCCACCAGACCAAGCAGAACGTTGAATATTTAACGCATACTTTTCGATTGATTTTGTAATTCGTAAACTCGTAGCTGCATTGTTTCTTGAAACAATGATGACTTCAACTCTTTTTTCAGGAAAATCATCATTGATTTTTAAGAGGTTTTTCACCAATCTGAAGCCCGTACCTTTTTCAATGATTTTATCTTCATTCTCTATTTGATACTTATAATATTCGTCCAAACCTGACTGTTCAAATATTTTATTTTCATCTTCTAAATTAAACAATGCTCTTGACGAAATGGCAATTACCAATTTTTTATCTAAATCATACCCCAATTTTTTACCTTATTTTTTAACAATTATACTAAAATATAGTTATGATATTACCATTAAGGATTTCTGATGAAAAGAGTTTTTTTAATTCGGCATGCAAAATCTTCATGGAAAGATTTTACATTAAATGATTTTGAACGACCTTTAAATAAAAGAGGTCTAAAAAATGCCCCTTTAATGGCAGCAATACTAAAACAAAAATACATCAAACCTGACATAATAATAAGTTCAAAAGCGTTACGAGCCAAAACAACTGCAAAAATTATTGCAGAATATTTCAATAAAACCATTCACTTCAACGATATCATTTATGATGCAACACAGAGTGAACTTTTAGAGTTTCTAAGAAAACTCGACGATAAAAACGAAACTGTCTTTTTAATTGGCCATAACCCCAGTTTAAATGCGCTTGCTTATAATCTCATTGATTTCTTAGAAAATATTCCAACGTGTGGTGTTTTAGAGATTGAATTTGTTGTTCCTACTTGGAAAGATATTTCAAAAATAAATGCCCATTTTGTATCATTTGAGTACCCCAAAAAATATAATTAAACAATATTTATAACTTTTAGTTATATAAAAGCAAAATCTCTTTACAATGCGATTATAATACAATAATTTTATGTCGGAACAATACAATGAAAACACTCTATATTATGAGACATCCAGAGAAAAATACCAGCAATTTAAAAGTCGATGACTTTGATCTTGAACTCTCAGCTGATGGAATCCAAGATGCCATTGCCATGGCGAAAAGATTAAAAGCATTAAAGGTCAATCCTGATTTAATTGTCTCAAGTCCAGCTTATCGAACACGATCAACCGCTGAAATTTTAGCCCATGAATTAGAGTATAAAAAAAATATCATGTACAATGAAGTACTCTATCAAGCATTTTTAAATGAACTCATTGAAACAATAAGTTATACCTTTGATACGGTTCAAGATTTAATGATTGTTGGACACAACCCCTCTTTAACTGCTTTAGCACTGACATTTGTCAACCATAAAGAAGAGGTGATGCCTTGTACGGTTTTAAAAGTAGCGTTTGATTGTAATTCGTGGATTGATATTTCAAAAGAGAATGCGAAGCTGATTTGGATAGAAAAGATATAAAAAAGTAAGCAATGAAACAGTTACTTACCTAAACAAAACTCCCCAAACATCACATCCAACATTTGATCATTTTCATACGGTCGTGTAATATTAGAGATATGTTGCATCGCTTCAGTGATATGATAAGCAAAAAACTCCAACTCTCCACTGTGTAAGGGTTCATGTGAGTGTTTAATATGATAAAGTGTTTGCTCAACCGCTTGCACTTGCCGTTTTGAAATCAGTGTCATATCATCACCATGGCTATTGGCATCGAGTATCTTTTCAATGTGCTTAATCAAAGGATTAATATCTACTTTGGTACTTAACTCTATAAACTCTGATAGTTTTGATTTATCAAACAAATTCTGTAAATCTGACTTATTTAAAACCAGCAGCTTCTCTTTGTTATTGATCTCATCTAAAATATCTAATATCTTTTCATCTTCTGAATCAAGCGCTTTTGAATTATCAAACAAAGCAATGATAATATCTGCTTGAGAAACCGCTTCAAGTGATTTCTCAATACCAATTTTTTCAATGACATCATTGGCTTCTCGAATACCTGCTGTGTCTACAATTTTAATCAAGTGTGTTCCAATTTTAACACTCTCTTCAATGGTATCTCTTGTGGTTCCTGCAATATCTGAGATAATGGCTCGGTCAAAATTTAACAATTTATTCAACAAGGAACTCTTACCTACATTGGGTTTCCCAATGATGGCAACTTTAAAGCCTTCAATTAAGCCTTCTCTTCGTTTACTGGCATCCAATGTTGTGTGCAGTTTGATTTTAATATTATCTAATTTCACTTCAATTTGTTTAAAAATATCTTCAGGTAAATCCTCTTCTGCATAATCGATATTTACTTCCGTATAGGCCAACATAAAGAGTAAATCTTTTCTGATATCTTCAACAAAAGTGCTCAATTCACCTTTAAGTTGTCGTGCCAGCAGTTTTACGGCATCTTCACTTCTGGCCTCAATGATTTTCGCAATCGCTTCGGCTTTGCTTAAATCAATTTTACCATTATGAAAAGCGCGTTTAGAAAACTCTCCGGGTTGTGCCAAACGTCCACCGTGTTTGACCACTTCATCCAAAATGATATTTGAAATGGCCATTCCACCATGACATTGAAACTCAACAATATCTTCACCTGTAAAAGAGTTTGGATTTTTAAAATAGATTAAAAGTGCTTCATCAATAAGCTCATTATTGCTGTTATAAAGGGAATGCAATGTTGCTACACGGGGTGTTAAATTTTCTTTTTTTGAGATTTTAAGAGCTATGGGTAAAGCCTCTTTACCGCTAACTCTTACGATTGAAATAGAACCAATGCCATTGGCTGTTGCAATTGCAACAATTGTATCTTCATCAAACAACGTAAAACCTATTGCTGTTTGGTTCTGTACTCATTAACAAGTACATATTTGTCGCCTCTTTGATTGGTTTTGACTGCAACATATTTATCGGGAAACTCTTCTCTTAATCTTTTAAGAGCAATATGAACTAAAATCCCATCAAGAGGTTTGGTTTTATAAGAACCTGTCTCATTGATGGTTTCAATGACAGGCAGAAGGTAGTTATGAATGGCCTCTTCTTGATTTTTAAGAAATTCAGCAATTTCAAGTCTGAGCATGAGACCATATTTTTCATTGATCCAATTAAATAAAATATACGAAAGGGCTTTATATCTGTACCCCTCTTTTCCTATTAATAAGGCGGAATCATCGCCACTGAACTCAATATAAATGGTTTCAGCATCATAAAACTCAACTTTAATCTCTTCAAGAACAAAACATGTACCAAGAAAAAGATTGTTTACATCTCTTTTGATTTCTTTGATGATTTCATCGCCCTCTTTTTTGACAAAAATTTTCGCACATTTTTCATCAATTCTCTCTCTGGCTTCCGTATAGAAGTTATCAAAAATAGCATCTTTCTCTTTAATTTTTGGAGTTGCTTTTATACTCTCCATTTTACATTTTGTTTTTGCACACTCACGACTGTTTTCATTATTACAGTTTTCAGCAATCTTTTTTGATACATCTTCTATATTTATACTGTTTTTTCTGTATTTTGTATCTCTTCTTCTGAACTCTCTTCTGCAATCTCGTTTTTGTTCTGCCATAATAATGGCACTTTTTTTACCAATTCCTAAAAAGCCTTTTGAAGATTGTTGAATAATATCAATATTTAAATCAGTTATCGAACAATTAAATTCATTAGTTGCTAATTCATAAGCCTCTTCTAAACATTTTGCTTCAAACTTTTTCATAATATAATCCTATTATTTTTTAATTGCTTTTTGTTTGTCAAATATCGAATTAATATAGACTTGTTGTCCTATAGTAAAGATGTTATTGACAACCCAATAAAGTGTTAATCCTGCTGGGAACCATAAGAAAAAGAATGTGAATATCACTGGTAAGAACTGAAATATTTTCTTTTGCATTTCATCTTGCAGTGTATTTGGAGTAAGTTTTTGTTGTAAAAACATTGACGCACCCATTAAAAGAGGTAACACATAATAAGGATCCATCATTGCTAAATCGTGTATCCAAAGTATCCATGGGGCACCTTTTAACTCAATAGAGTTTAATAAAACTCGATAAATTGAGAAAAATACGGGAATTTGTAAAATCAATGGCAAACATCCACCCATTGGGTTGGCACCGTTCTTTTTATATAACTCCATCATGTGTGTTGATTGTTTTTGTTTGTCGTCTTTATATTTTGCTTGAATATCTTTGATTTTTGGCGCTAAGTCTTTGAGCTTTTGCATCGATACCATACCTTTGTATGATAAAGGGAATAGAATCAATTTAATAAGAATGGTTAAAGCAACAATTGTCCAACCCCAGTTTCCGATGTATCCTTGTAAGAATTGTAAGAATATAAACATTGGTTTTGCAATAAACGTAAAAAATCCATACTCAATAACATCAACCAATTCAGGATTGAGTGATTTTAACAAAATATGCTCTTTGGGTCCTGCGTAACCACTGAGCGTTAAATCTGTGTTCCCATGAATAAACATTTGAGGGTCATTTTTCTCATCTTTCATGACGGTAACGGACATACTTTTATCAAAATTGTATAAAACAGTAGTGTAGTATCGATCAAAGGCAGAAGCAAATTTCACACCAGTAACGCTCTCTGTTTTATCCATTTTTTCATCTAAAAATGTGGTTAAAGAGCCATCATTTAACTTTAACAATGCTCCATGATCCGCATACATATCAACCAAAACATTGGGTCTAAACCCAGTTGTCATAAAAAATGTTTGTGGCGTTGATGTTTTGACAGTAACATCATAGTGACTGTCTGGGTAAAACGTGATTGTTTTTGTTACAAGAAGATTTGAAAGTTGTTGTGTTAATACCAATTGTTGTTTTGTTTGTGTAGCATCAATTGCACTTGCATTGGCAATAACATTAACTTTAAACGCCTCTTCATTGATACTGGCATCAGAAAATCTTACTTCCAATGGTCTTAATTGATCCAAAGCAAAGAGTTTAATCTGTTTTGAATCTTTATCTGTATATTTACTCTCTAAAAGAGTCACTTGTGCAATTCTTCCTAAATTGTCAATTTCATATAAACTTTTTTGTGTTTTAATTGTTGAAACAACGCTTTTAGGTGATAAATTTACGCTTGGTGCTTGCGTTGTTACTGTATTGTTAGCTACAGGTGCAGCATCTGTTGTCATCGCTACAGGAGCTTGATTTTTAACGGTTTGTTCTTGTTTGATTTTTTCTTGTTGTTTCGCTTCTTGTTGAGGCTTCAGTACTAAAAACTCATATGCTACAAAAAATACAAAAACAATCAATGTCATTAATAACATTCGTTTTTGCATTCCATCTTTATTATTCATGTGTGGATCCATTCTTCTTTTTACACTCCCAGTTTTTTATTACGTAACAATCATCTTTAGATATTGGAACATACCAATATTTAACATTAATTTTTTTAAAGATAATATTATGTTTGTATTTATATTTGACTACAGGATAGTCTAAACCACCTTGGAAAAGCTGGTTACATTTTAATATGCGTGTTATTGTAAAATAAATCGCCTTAAAGATAGTATTGTTTTCAAACTGCCATAGGGCATATTCTGAACATGTTGGGTAGTATCTACAACTTGCAGGAGTTAAAGGAGAGATATATTTTTGATAAAACTTAATTAAAAGTTTTAAAATCGTTTTCATTTAAATAGCTCTAATCTTTTAAAAGCAAAATTAAAATCTTTTTTCAATCCTTCAAAATCTTTTTCATGGATTGTCTCTTTTGCTACAAATATATATTTTCCGGTTTGAATTTGTTTTTCGTAAGATAAAAACAGAGCACGCAATCTTCTTCGTGCTTTGTTTCGTAAAACTGCATTACCCACTTTTTTAGAGGTAACAAATGCAGCTTGTATGTTTTTTTCAGACTTAAAAAAAGCGACAAACGAATTAGTATGCCACTTCTTGGCACTTTTATAAAGGTCGTTAAAATCTTTTTTACTATTGAGTCTGTGTTGTTTGCTTAAACAGCTAATCTTTTTCTACCCTTAGCTCTTCTGGCACTGATCACTTTTCTTCCACTTTTCGTTTTCATTCTGATTCTAAAACCATGTGTTCTTTTTCTTGGCGTGTTATGCGGTTGATACGTTCTTTTCATCTTTTTATATCCTCTTTTTGCAAATTAAGTTGCGGATTATAGTTAAAGTAAGCTTAATATTTTATTATATTAAGCTACTTTTTAATTTCAAAATCCAATTACTTTTTAGACGGTACCAGTTGAGCGCGAATTGATTTTGTCTCTTTTTTTTCTAAACTCTCTTGGAGTATAAAAGGCTTAAACCCGTCATGTCTGACAACAATCTCCAAAGCATTTCCTGCTGGAATTTTAATCGTAAGGGGGGTTGTGCCTCGGTATCTTGAATTAATATAAACTTCACTCTTGGCGATACTACTTAAAATGGTCAAATTTCCCATATCTCCTTTAATTTCATCAATTTGAGTTAAAGCTTTTCTTGCGTTTTTATCCCCTTGACTGCTTGCAAGTTCAAACCAATGAATCGCTTGTTCAACATTTTGTTTCACCCCGATACCATTAAAATAGGCATTCCCCAGAACAACTTGTGCTTTTATACTGCCCTCAGCTGCTGCAATTCTGTACAGTCGTATCGCTTTATACATATTTCGAGGAACCCCTAATCCCAATTCATACATATATCCCAAATTATATTGTGCATCAGCTGCATCTTGAATTTGTTGCATAAAAAAAGCATAGGCCTTGCTGTACTCTTTTGCATCTAAAGCTTTTTGTCCCTCTTCTATGGATGCAAACAGCATACTCATACTTAAAATAAATGCAACAACATATCTCATTAAAATACCTTTTATCTTGTTCAATTATGAAATGATCAAATTAACTTCATTGCCAATCATATCAAATTTTACATCACTTCCTTCTTTAATTTTATCTTCTAAAATCAGATCAGCCAATCGGTCTTCTACTACTTCATAGAGTGCTCTTTTAAGTGGTCGTGCTCCATATACTGGGTCAAATCCCACTTTTGCAATATACTCTTTAGCACTTTGACTTAAAGAAATGGTAATCTCTTTTTGTGCTACTTTTTCTTTAATATCATTGAACATAATGTCCACAATATTGGTGATTTGCTCTAAGCCTAATTGTTCAAAAATAACAATATCATCAAGTCTGTTTAAAAACTCTGGTTTAAAATAGGCTTTGATTTCATTCATCACCTCTGCACGTCTTTGCTCTTTATTGGCAATTTCAATGATTTTAGCACTTCCAATATTTGACGTTAAAATAATAATGGTATTTTTAAAATCAATCGTTACCCCTTTATTATCGGTCAATCTTCCATCATCAAGTACTTGCAACAAAATATTAAAAACATCGGGGTGCGCTTTTTCAATCTCATCAAATAAAATCACACTGTAGGGTTTTCTTCTGACCGCTTCAGTGAGTTGCCCTCCTTCATCGTATCCTACATATCCAGGTGCTGCACCAATAAGTCGGCTGACTGAGTGTTTTTCCATATACTCACTCATGTCAAATCGAATAAGCGCTTTGGCATCATCAAACAAAAATTTTGCCAAGGTTTTAGCACTTTGTGTTTTTCCCACTCCCGTTGGTCCTAAAAATAGAAATGAACCAATCGGTCGTGTTTGTTCACTTAAGCCTGCTTTGTTTCGTTTGATGGCTCGGCTGATGGCTTTAATGGCTTCATCTTGTCCAATAACATCCTCTTTTAAAACTGCTTCTACTTGTAAAATTCTCTCTTTTTGGCTGCTGAGCATTTTATTAACAGGAATGCCTGTCCATTTACTTACAATGGTGGCAATTGACTCTTCATCAACGCTGTTTCTTAAAAGTGTGCCCTCTGTTTGCATCTGTTTCCATTTGACTTCATTCTCTTTGATTTTGGCTTCTAATTCTGGTATTTCTCCATATTCGATTCTTGCTGCCTCATCAAATTTAGATTCTCGTTTGGCAATCATGGCTCTGTTTTTAAGTTCATCAATTTTTGATTTTAAAACCGAAGTGGCATTAAAAGTCTCTTTTTCTGTCGTGAATTGCGTTTCCAATCCTCTTTTTTTCTCATCTAAATTGGCCAACTCTTTTTCTATCTCGTCAACTCGTTTGGCATTTTTCTTTTTGTCTTCCATCAAAAGCGCTTGTTTCTCTACTTGTAACGTAGTAATCTCACGTTTAACTGTGGATAAAACCACAGGTTCACTCTCAATTTGCATTTTGAGTTCAGCCGAGGCTTCATCAATTAAGTCGATGGCTTTATCGGGTAAAAATCGGTCACCAATATATCTGTCTGAGAGTTTTGCCGCAGCAACTAAAGCTGAATCATTGATAATAATATTATGATGCGTCTCTAAGCGCTCTTTTAAGCCTCTTAGAATATGTATGGCTTCATTGACACTGGGTTCATTGACATTAACTGGCTGAAATCGTCTTTGCAACGCCGTATCTTTTTCAAAATATTTTCGGTACTCTTTGAGGGTTGTTGCCCCAATCGTATGAAGCTCACCACGAGCCAATGCAGGTTTTAAGATATTGGCTGCATCCATACTCCCTTCACTTGCACCTGCACCTACAATGGTGTGAATCTCATCGATAAACAAAATAATATTGCCTGCTTTTTTCACTTCATCAATGACCGCTTTTAACCGATCTTCAAACTCACCTCGATATTTTGCTCCCGCAATGAGTGCGCTCATATCTAAGGTAATCACTTTTTTGTTTTGTAAACTCGTTGGCACATCACGTGCTACGATTCTTTGAGCCAAGCCTTCAACTATGGCCGTTTTCCCCGTACCTGGTTCTCCCAATAAAATGGGATTATTTTTTGTTTTTCGAATGAGAATTTGCATCATTCGTTGAATTTGCTCATCTCTCCCAATGACAGGGTCTAACTCCCCATTGATGGCTTTTTCATTGAGATTAATTCCATATTTTTGAAGCGATTCTAAAACATCGTCACCGCTTTGGCTCTCTATTTTACTTCCACCTCTTATGGTTTCAATTGTTTTTTTAAATTCACTTAAATTAACGTATTTACTGATGACCTCTTTAAACACTTTATTGTCTAAATTGGCCAATAAAAAGGTATCAATGGCAATGTATTTATCTCCACTGCTGGACATAAGCCCTTCTGCTTTTTGCAAAGCTTCCACAATCCCTCTTCCAATCTTAATGTTCTCTTTGGTCACACTTGAAACTTGTGCAAGTTTGGCTGCATAACTTTTGGCTTCCAACTCAATGGCAGCTTTATCAATATTCATTTTATTCAGAACTTGATTAAGTACCGAATTGGTATTGGTCAATAAAGCCCAAATAATATGGATAAATTCTACTTCTTGGTTTTTATTATGTAAAGCCAATGAAACAGAAGATTCAATTGTTTCACTCAGCTGGTTGGTCAGTTTTTCAAAAATTTTATTCATTTTAGCACTCCTATTATTTAATTGCTAATAGATTATATCAAGTTGAGTCGATACTTGTCAAGTATACCTTATAATTTTAATAAGATTGTAAAAGTACAACCTAAATAGGAGGTTTGATTCACTTCTAAAATCGAGTTCTCTACTTTGATTCCTCCTTGCATGTGATTAACAATAATTTGATGTGTCATATATAACCCAATTCCTGTACCTTGAGATTTGTGTTTGGTAGTAAAATAGGGTTCAAAAATTTTATTTAAAATCTTTTTATCAATTCCCCCTCCATTGTCTTTTATGGTTAAAACAGCATATTCTGCTTTTTTGCACAGTGTTATTTCGATATATTTTTTCTCTATTTTATTTAAATTCAAAGCATCTTTTGCATTGTTGAGAATATTAATCAAAGCTTGAATTAACTCATTTTTGTAGTTCTCTATTTTCAAGGTGAGATCAATTTTTTGAATCAGTTGAATGTTGTGATTTTTAAAACTTGCATTCACCAATGAAATGGTTTTTTCAATCACTTCAGCAATATAAAACGGCTCTTTATTTTTGTCTTTTTTAAAGAAATTTCTAAAATCATCGATGGTATTGGACAGATGCTGAGAATTATGAATAATTGAATCCAAAAATTCATAATAATTCTCTTTACTTAAAATATCATATTCCCCTTTGAGTTTAATTCCAGATGCTGCAGTTGAAATGGTACTCAATGGTTGACGCCATTGATGTGCAATATTTTCTATCATCTCTCCCATTGAAGCCATTTTTGCTTGTTGAAAAAGTATTTCATCTTTCTCTTTTAGTGCAGTCATATCAATCATTGCAGAAACTTTTATCAACTCACCATTAAATTCTAAGAATTTACTTTGTATGAGTGCATTCATAATGGTTTCATCTTTTTTTAACACCTCTATCTCATACAATTCACTCTCTGTATGCAAATTACGATTAACTATATCATAAGAGTTTGGTGAAATAAAATCAAATATACTTTTGCCAATTAACTCATCTTTGGTTTCATATCCAAGAAGTTTAACCGCAACATCATTGACATCGATACATACACTGTCTTTGTGCAATACAATAATTTCCATGGTTGAATTAAAAAGTGATTTAAAACTCTCTAAAGATTTTTCTAAAGACTCTTCTCTTTTATCAATCTCATTTTGCATTTTTCTAAAAGTTTCAATTAAAAAATCAAATTCACTGTAGGATGACTCTTTAATTACTTCATCATACTCTCCATTGGCAATATTAAACGCGTTGATATTCAAATTATCAATGTCATAAAAGATATGATTAACCAAACTCAAGGCGACAAAAATTGCAATAATAACAAACAAAATTAAAACGGCAATGATGCTTTTAATTACAAACCAAATGTTATCAAGAAGCTGATTATAATCCTCTCTGACCACAATTTTCCAACCCGTTTTATCTATGGTGGCATACATTCCTATTTGTTTTTTACTGTTTGACGTTAAATTAAAATAACTTTGTTTATACGGTTCAACTTTACTGATAAAATCAACAAAAATACTCTTACCCAATGCATTAAAACCTTGTAAAACGCACTCAGTGTTATCTTCGTTAACAAGCATTACTCCTTGGCTGTCAAACATTCTTACCATATGAGAACCATCACTGTTGATATAATTTTTAGTAAACAAAGCAAAATCACTTAAATTAATAAAAATAACAACAATTTGATTGTTCCCTATTTTAGCACTGTATGTAATTGTTGGTGACTCACCTATGGTGGAGAAAAAAACATTGGACCAGTAGTAATCTCTGTGTTTTAAAGCTTGAAAATACTCTTTTTTGGAATAATCAAACCCTTTATAAATATTCAAATTTGATTGCGCATAAAAATCTTGGATAATGCCATCTGAACTCAAAAGAATGACCGAAGTGATATTTTCATTTAAAACCACCACATCTTTTAACGTATTGGGATGTTGAGCATACTCATTATTGATATATTGTGATGTTGATTCAATTTTATTTAAAATCAAATTTGCTTTTGATTTGAGTTGTTTTAAGATGATTTTTTGTTTATGAATTACAGATGAAAGGTTAGAAGTATAGAGACTATACGTTGAAATTGCACCAATGATTAAAGCAATAATAAAAGCAAACACAATCAATAAAAGAACAATTCGGGTTTTTAAACTGCATTTTTTCATTTTAATCTTTTTTCACGAATTGACCATTTTTTATGATGACAATAAAATGTTCTCTAAATACATCTCCAAATTCATTGAAAATGATTTTTCCTTGAAGCCCATCATAACTCTTCTGAGACAAAAGGGTATGTTTAAGTGATGCGATATTACTGTTGTTTCTTAAAGCCTCAATAATAATATGTGCCGTTTCATACGCTTGGGCAGCAAAAACAGATGGCATTTGAGCATACCTTTTTTGATACATCTTTACAAAATTCAAATATCTGTACGTTGAAGAGGTATCATCTAGTTCTGTTACAAACATTACACCTTCAACGTGTTTCCCTCCATTAACGACAAAATCAGTTGTTTTTGCCCACAATGAAGATAACACTTTTTTTGTGTTGTGATTGATTCTTAAATATTGTATGAACTTTGCAGAGTCAATTGAATTGGCAACCATAACAATCAAATCTTCATTCGCAGCATTGAGTTTTTTTAACAGTTCAGGGAAAGGCTCATTTATAGATGCTTTTAATACGTTTTTCTCTCCTCCATGACGTTGAAATGACTTTTCAAAATTATCCATATACGCATTGACGTAAGATAAATTTTTTTCATCATAAATAAATGCAATTTTTGAAATTTTTTGCGTAAGTAAATAGTCGGAAATTTCATCAAAGCGTTCTGGGCTATGTGCCACATGCGTTCTTAAAAAATTATCATCGATATTTGAAAACTCATCACTGCTTGCTGAAGGAGAGATTAATAATACATCTTTTTTATCTTTTATGGCATCAATTGAAATTTTAGTCATTGAACTTGTTGCATTACCAATAATCAAGTGAATATCGGAATTAAGCAAACTTTGTATCTGTGTTAACGCAACTTTTTCATCTTGTTTATCATCTTTTACAATCAACTCAATGGGTTGGTCATTGATCTTAAATCCAACTTCTTCAAACGCCAGAGATGCTCCACGAAGTACACTGTTTCCTAAATCAGAATATTTGCCACTTAAACCTGCAATCAGACCTATTTTAAGACTCTCTTTTTTAGAATTTGAACATGCATAAAAGAATATAAGGATGATTAAAAGAGGAATGACATATAATTTTTTCATAATATAACCTTTAAGTAGCATATTGAAAAGACAAAGTATTGTATACAATTTATTTATAAAGAGAGATTAAATGTTGTTATGTGGCATAGATGAAGCAGGACGAGGACCAATAGCGGGTCCATTGGTTGTTGCAGGCGTAGTATTAAAAGAATCCATTTCGGGATTAAATGACTCAAAAATTTTAAGTGAAAAAAAAAGAGAAGCTCTTTTTGAACCAATAAAATTAAACTCTTTTTACCATATTGTATTTACGGATAATCAAACCATTGACAAAAAAGGGTTAAGTTACTGTCTGAAAAAATCGATATTAGAAATTATGGAAAATATAAAAGCCAGTGAATATTTAATGGATGGGAATACCTCTTTTGGAATTTCAAATTTGAACCACAAAATAAAAGCAGATGCCACAGTTCAAGAAGTCAGTGCCGCCTCAATTTTAGCAAAAGTCAGCAGAGACAGATTTATGTGTGACATTGCCAATACCTACCCCAATTACAATTTTGAAAAACACAAAGGATACGGAACCAAAGCCCATATTGATGCCATAAAAGAACACGGTTACTCAAATTTACATCGTGTATCATTCAAATTAAAAGCCTTAGAAGAGTTCTTTTCACCACAACCCAAAGGACTCTTTTAAACTGTCATAAAAAATATTAAATTTCTTTGCTATTTTGAATTACTTTTTTAATAAAAAAAATAATTTATACAAATAAGCTATAAATTGTGATATAATCAGGAAGTAATTGATTTTATGTTAAAGGATTATTATGAAAATAATTTTAATAGTTTTTTCTATTTTCATGATTTTTTCTGGATGCACCGAACAAGATTTGGCCACCCAAAAAAGAGAGTGTAAAAAAGAGGGAAAAAAGTTTAAAACAATTAAAGTATTTAATTTCATTGATGGAAAGTATGAAATAAAGGGAGAGTGTAAATAATTTCATTCTTCAGTTTTGATAAATTATTTTGCAACTTTCCCTATTTTACTCTCAATTGATTCAATTTTTCTCACTAATCTGTTCTCATGATTTTTTCTGATATCAAATGTCAAAGTTGAATAAACCCTATTGCACCCCAACTCTTCAAGCTTTTCATAACACTGTTGAATAACTCCCAGCGCTTCAGACATTTTCTGTGTTTCAATAATCGTTGCCATAGAGGTGAGTTGATACGAAAATCCACTCTCTCTGATCACTTTTATCACCTGTGCCACATATTCGCTTTTGCTCTCACTTTGATCAGTAGGGAACATCGCCATTTGAACGAGAACAGACATTTTTTCTCCTTAAATTGGTAGTTTTTGAAAGATAAAGATATATTACACAAATAAAATTAAGACAAGGATAAAGAGCTTAACGCGCCAAATATAACCATATATTAATGATTTTAAAAATAGTAATGAAAGAAAGATTAAAGCCACCTCATAAGAATCTTTTTATATCAAATTTTTAACCCAAGCTTCAAAATTGTTTTGATAACATATTTTAAATACTACATAGGAGAAAATATGCAATTAGATGTATCTGCAGAAGTTTTACTTTCACAACTGGGTTACACAAAAACAGACAGCTCGCTTTTACAAGCGCAAAAAATGATTGACAATACGAAAAATTTTGAGAAATTTTCTAAACACATCATCAGCTTGCACGATCATATTAAAAAAATGAATGCATATGTTGCACTATCAAATACATCTGATTATTGTAAAATCAAGTGTGATGAAAATGATGCACCAGAAATTCTAGAAGAGTTTCACCAAGAGATTGCTCACTGGAGCAACAAATACAATGTTGATGTCGAACAACTTGATAACCGACCTGTTTATTATATTTTGGGAGCAAAAGAGCAATAATTGCTCTTTTGTTTAGCGTTATCTACTTCAAAAAATTTTTACCCAATCCTCTGTTCTCAAAATCAAAATCTGCTTAATTTTTAAGTTCTTTACAAAAAAAGTTAAAAGTTGGTTATTTTAAAACCCATTGTGGTTTTTAAAATGTACACTTTATATACAATTTACATACAAATGAGTCACAAATTTGTATTATAAAGCCAGAACATTGTATTATTTTAATAAATAACTAAATATCTTATTTTGGAGAAATAAAATTAAACTGATACTTTTGTCCTTAATTGTTCTGCAAACCCTACTTTTATCACATAATAATGAACTGAAAGTTCAACTCAGATGGTACCATCAATTTCAATTTGCGGGTTATTATGCTGCTTTAGAAAAAGGATTTTACAATAACGCAGGGTTGGATATAAAACTGCTTGAAGGTGGGCCATCAGTTGACAGTGTTAATGCTGTAATTTCAAAACAAGCTGACTTTGGTATTTCTAATTCCAGCTTGGTTTTAGAATATTTTAATGGAAAACCCATTGTCAATCTTGGCGTTATTATGCAACACTCTCCAAATGTTTTACTCACTTTTGACAAATATAAAAGTCCCGTTGACTTAGTTGGAAGCGGAGCAATTGCACTTATGGGAAAAAATCAAGACATTGAACTTAAAGCAATGTTTTTAAAAGAAGGCATTGACTTAAACAAAATTAATTTTGTTCCAAATAAAAAACACTTAGAGGATCTTTTAAATCATAAAGTCATTGCCGTGAATGCTTACAGTTCAAATGAACCTTATATATTAAAAAGTAAAAACATACCGTATAAAATTTTAGAACCACGACATTATGGACTCGATTTTTACGGAGATACACTTTTTGCAACTCAAGATTTTGTACAAAACAATTTGCAATCAGTCGAAAAGTTTCGTCAAGCCACTTTTAAGGGGTGGGAATATGCATTAAAACATCAAGATGAAATCATAGAACTCATTTTAACAAAATACAACACGCAAAACAAAACGAAAAAACAACTGCAATTTGAAGCAGAGGTATTGACAAAACTCATTAATCCTGATTTTGTCCAAATAGGTCACAGCAACCCTGGCAGATGGGAACATATCATACAAACGTATGGGTTATTTGGCTTAATAAAAGGGAAAAAAGATTTAACTAATTTTTATTATAAACCCAATTATGCAGTAGATTTAACACGATTTTATATCTATATTGCCCTGACGTTATCAGTGGCTTTAGCATTGGCTGGTATTGCTTTTTATATCTATCTTACCAATAAAAAAATCAAAAAAAGTCTCACTCGGCAAACCATACTTTTTGAAAACTCAGCCTCAGCTGGTATTGTATGGAAAAAAGACTTTACACTCACTGGTTGGAATACCCAGTCTCAAAAACTATTTGGTTGGACAAAAGAGGAGGTTATGGGAAAGAATATATTTGAATTTTTAATTCCCACTGATGCAAAAAATGAGGTCAAACAAAATCTTTTAAGCATACAACAAAATGGAACCTTGTATCTTTTTACCAATTTAAATCTCACCAAAGAGAATAGAATTATTAAATGTGAATGGCACAATACCCTTTTGCCTAAAATAGAGAACGAAGAACAAGAGATTGTCTCACAAGCCATTGACATTACCAAAAGAGATTTAGCAGAAAAACTTCTTAAAAAACAAGCGCACCATGATCCTTTAACCATGTTGCCTAACAGACACTACTTTGAAGAACTTCTAAAAAATATGCTCATTGAATCAAAAATGAAAAATGAAAATATCATTGTAGGGTTTATTGATTTGGACAAATTTAAAGACATTAATGACACCATTGGCCATGAAGCAGGAGATTTTCTTCTAAAAACCCTAGCAAAACAATTTCTTCACACAGTTGATGCTTATGGAGCCATTGCAAGAATTGGTGGCGATGAATTTGTATTTTATTTACACAATCTGAACTCTTGGAAAAATATCATTGTACAATTATTACAAGATGCCTCATCTGTTGTTGCCTATGACAATTATACTATTCAAGTCTCTGCAAGTATTGGTATTTATACCGTTCAAGCAGCTTACCACGAGAGTATGAGTGATATTTTGAAAAAAGCGGATACCGCTATGTACAATGCCAAAAAATTAGGTAAAAACAGATACTGTTTTTTTGACTCTTTGTAACTTAGACATGAGTGAAACGTTTAATGGCTTCACTCACTTCACTTTTTAGTAACTAAAAAATCTTTCGTAAAGTGTGACAGTAAGGCGTTTTGTTGTGCTTAAAGTAGTAATCTTGATGATACTCTTCCGCTTCAAAAAATGGGGTATTGTGAGTTGAAATCAACATTGTTGCAACGTGAAATCCTTTTGTTTCTAAGAGTGCAATAATCTCTTTCACACATTTTTTCTCAGCTTCATCGTTATAAAAAACAGCACTTAAATATTGGCTTCCAATGTCAGGTCCTTGTCCATTGGTTTGAGTAAAATCATGTATCTCAAAAAAGTGTTTAACCAACGATTCAAAAGGGAGTGCTTCTGCATCGTATTCAACACAAACAACTTCCAAATGCCCTGTTAATCCCGTACACACTTCTTTGTAACTTGGGTTTGGGGTAACACCACCCATGTAACCACTGATGGCACGAATGACACCATCTAATTTCTCAAAATGATATTCAACTCCCCAAAAACATCCTGCTGCAAAATATGCTTTTTTACTACGCATGAAATAAACCTTTATACTTATCTTTTTTACTCTTAACCATTATATGTCAATTATTTTTAAAACAGTTGAATACTTTTTTTTAATAAAAAATATTCAATCTTTTTTTAATGATAATAAATATCAATATTAAGTATAGATTAAGATTGGTTATCATACTATTACAATATTAATAATGAATATCAATATATAAAAGAGATCTTATGTCACTTAAAGCAAATGTAAAAAATTTTAATAACTCAAAAAACTACAAAGAGTTCTTAAACGTAGTCAAACAGAGACTTAATCATCATAAACAACTCCTAACACAAAATAAAAAAACCATATTAAAAATACTCTTTGAAAGCCAATCCCATTTAAGTGCAGAAGAGATTATTGCCATTTCAGAGACCTACAACGATGGTTTATTGAGTGCTTCAACTGTTTACAGAACCCTCTCCTCTTTTGAGCATTTTGGCGTAGTTGAAAGTTTGGCGATTCAAGATAAAAAAAGATATGAATTAAACTATTTGAAACAACCACACTATCATCTGTATTGTCAAGAGTGCAATCAAGTCATTGAGTTTGAAGATGCAAAAATACATTCAAGTTTTTTATCAACCATTGAAAAAATGAATTTTAAAGCACTTCATTTTAATGTCATTATAAGTGGGGTATGCAAACAATGTTTAAACTCTTCAAAATAGTGGCTTCATTTCTCAAAAAACACTCAAAAATAAATGGTGCCTATTTTATTCAATTGGAACAAATAAAAAGAAGGAGGATCTCAAAAAAATTAAAATTGTATAAAAAAAATTGCCACTAAAAATAAAATAAAACAAGGACAAACGATGTTAAAAAAAGAAGTATTAAATAAAATGAATGAACAAATCAATTTGGAGCATTTCTCTTCAAATTTATATTTGTCGATGTCATCATGGTGCAAAGCTCAAGGCTTAAATGGTGCTGCCTCATTTTTAGAGACACATTCCAGTGAAGAGTTAGGACATATGTACAAACTCTTTAAGTATATCAATGAAACTGGTTCACAAGCCATTGTTGGTGCGTTAGATGCACCCGATTATCAATTTAAAGACATCAAAGATGTTTTTGAAAGAACCTATAAACATGAACAGTTTATTACAAATAAAATCAATGAACTCGTTGAATTGACTTTAGCGCAAAAAGATTATGCCACCTTTAATTTTCTTCAATGGTATGTCAGTGAACAACATGAAGAAGAGGCACTGTTTAAAGGAATTTTAGACAAAATGAGCATTATTGGTTTAGAAGGTCGAGGGTTACATATGATTGACAAAGAGATTGGCACATTAGTAAGAAAATAACTTTTCAAACTTATAACAAAGCCTTGTGATGAACTTCTCCTAATTTTAAAACTTTCATGCGAACTTATCTGTCGTTTTAAATCATCACAAGGTTTTCAGTAACGTTTGTTTAAAACTCTCTTTAGTGCTTCTCTTGACAAACGTTATATATTTTTATATACTTCGGTGTTTATTTACTTACTGCTTGCATTTTTCACATAAAACAATAAGTAAAGGACAACTCATGCACACAAACCAACCGTTTGTCAATTTAAAAAACGAACCCATTAACGAAATAAAAAGTTTCGGCAGTTGTGATATCACACAAAAGTTTCATGCACAAGGGGTAAAACCCAGTATGATTGACTTCGTCTACCCTCCTGTACCCTTTCCTCCTAAGGCTATTTTTGAAGAATTTGGGGAAGAAAATATCATCAATATGGTCTCACATCATCATGGTTTACTCAAAAAAAGTGCCATTAAAGATCTCTTTACCAAAGATGAAAAAGAGTTTGAAATCGTCAATCAAAGAGCAGCAGAATTTTTCATGGAAGCTTTAGGCGGTGGAGAGAGATACACTTCAAAACATGGTCATCCTCATTTACGTTCACGTCATTTTCCTTTTACCATCGATGAACATGGCAGAGACGTTTGGTTGATGTTTTATAAAAAAACTTTAAAAGATGTCAATTTCCCTAAAAAACATATCCAAGCTTTTTGGGAATGGATTGAATCGATGTCATTAAGAATGATCAACCGACGTACCACAATGGAACCCCCTATGCGATACCCTTTTGAAACCATTGCACATGAGTTTGATTTAGGAGCACCTTGTGAAAACTAAAATCCTATTTATTCTTTTAATACTGCTCATAAGTTCTTCCCTTTTTTCAAGAACCATCACCGATATGAGCAACAACCAAATTGAAGTTCCCAATAACATTGAACGCATCTTTGGTTCAGCTCCTCCTACAACATTTTTGGTTGCTTTATATAACCCAGAATTATTGGTAGGATTAAATTTTCCAGCTTACAATCAAAACAACTTAGGAAGTGAAGCGTATTTGGGAAAACATTTTATGTCTCTTCCTGTTTTAGGTGGTTGGCATGGAAACCAAAAAGGAGCAAGTATTGAAAAACTTTTAAGTGTACATGCTCAAATTATTTTGAGTTGGCAAAATGATTTTTTACTTAAAAAAGTTCAAACTGCGCTGAAAAAAGTTGAAATTCCTATTGTCATGGTAGAAGCAGATAACCTAGAAAAATCACCTGAAATGTTCCGATTTGTAGGGGAGTTATTAAACAAACCCACCAGAGGTGAAGCATTGGCTTTATATGCTCAAAAAGCACTTCAAGACATACAAACCATGACGGCTAAAATACCTGAAGATAAACGGGTGAGTTTTTATTATGCTCAAGGACAAAATGGCTTACAAAGCGATTGCAGTAACTCGTTTCATACCACCCAATTTCGTTTTATAAAAGCAAAAAATATTTATGAGTGTACACAAAAAAGTATTATGGGAATGGAGAGTATAAATTTTGAAACCATACTCAAAGCCAATCCGGATTATATTATTGTGCAATCACCACAGTTTTACAAAGAAATCTTCAGCAGTGTAAAGTGGAAAATGCTTGATGCTGTCAAATTAAAAAAGGTCTACTTAGTACCAAGAACACCTTTTAACTGGATTGACAGACCCCCTTCGTTTATGAGATTGTTGGGGATTCATTGGTTAAGTTCAATCATGTATCCAGAATATTACACCCAAAACATCAATGACGAAATAAAAGCTTTTTACAAACTGTTTTTTAATTTTGATTTAGATGATGATACATTAAGTAAAATTACCAAAGCAGCCTTTTAATCTTAAGAAGATACCCAAGCGGTATCTTCTTTGTTTTTATGCTCTATCCCAAACCAATACACCAATATTCGAAAAAGTCTCTCTTACAATTTTCCCATTAACAACATAGGGTTGAAGTAACTCTTTGACTTTCAATTTACTCACTTCTATCTTTCGCATCTTTAAATGCTTTAAAACATCCTCTGTCATCTCTTCTAAGGTTCCTTCTTGTGTCCAATTGTGTTCAAAAAACTCCTCTTTTATATCATAACCCAATGAGCACAAATAGGCTTTTGTGTCACTAAATTTATCTTTTGTTCTGTTTTCAAATCCCAATAAACAGAGAATTTCATCCATTAAAGGGGAGTGTCTTTCCGTTGAAAAAGAGACATAAATACAGGTCTTTTTTGACAAACTCATCATGGTATTCAAATCTTCAAACGAGCTGATTGCTGGTGTCATTGCACTCAATACAATATCATACTGCTCTTGAGTATCAAACGCTTTAAAATCACTTTGCAATAACTCAATATTTTTCAAATCATTTATATGTATATACTCTTTAAATCGTCCCAGCATACCACTTGAGAGATCAACCCCAACAATGTGTTCCGCTTCTTTTGCAATAATACTGCTGTATAAACCTGTACCACAACCAATATCTAAAACACGTTTTGATCTAAAATCAACACCAAAATCTTTCACTTTTGAAATCACTTTTGTTGGGGTAACCAACCCATATTCGTCAAATGGTGTGGGGTAATTTTTTGATTTAAAATCCCAAAACTCTTCCATTACTCTTTTCCTTCTAATAAATTTTTTATCTCTACATCTTCTAATGAAACATTTAAAAACAGTTCATAAAACGCTTTTACTCTTTTTGTTATATCTATGGAATATATCTCTTTATAAACCAGATTACCCAACCATTGAGCACCCAATATTTTCATAAAAGAAGGGGGTCTATCAAACCAACTGAAAGGTTCACTTGGAATCAAATAAACCGCTTTGTTTTTAACAGCACGTATATTTTGAAATTTATTTTGAGTATACACTGAGTTATAAAAAGCCTCTTCTTGAGTGATGATAATGTCAGGGTTATATAACAGCAGTTGCTCTAAGGTTATACGGTCTCGTCCAAAACCTGTTTTATTTTCACAACGATGAGGATTGTATCCTCCAATGTATTCAATTAAATCTGCGTGTATTGAGTTATAACACTCTGTTTGTAAACCATCAATGCCTTCGGCGTAATAGACCACTTTTTTCTTTTTAATGTTTTTTCGCAATGCTTCTAACTCATTTAAAACATTTTGTGTATACTCAGATAACTTATCTGTTCGACTCTGTAAAGAGAGAACTTTCCCCATTGTTTGATACGCACTCACATAATCTTTGAGTGTATCAATATTGATTCCCAACGTTTTAAACCCCAAACTGTGCAGTTTCTCATCGACTGATTTGAAGGAATTTTTATAATTCCAAGTTAAAATCAAATCGGGGTTTACCTTAATCAATGTTTCAAAATTGGGCGTTTTCCCTTGTCCAAACCAACCTCCAATTACAGGAAGGGCATTCATGTTTTGATTTAAATATTTCAACTCTTTATCTTTAAATGTATAATTTGTACCAGATATGACGGTGGGGTCAATGGAATATAGCAGATACGTTGCAGGAGGAGAAGCACCAAAAACAGTAATGCTCTCTTTTGCAAATGCTGCACCTAAAATCAACAAAAAAATGAGAATTTTTCTCATAATAGCTCCTAAACTGTAAAATTTCTTCGAAATTGTATAAAAAATATACAATTTTTATACAAATTTGTGTATACTTTTTATTCGTTATATAGTACAATATATAACGAAAAATTGCAAGTAGGTAGAAAATGAATATAGGTTTAATGCTTTTATATGAGAATTGGGGTAACAATTACAAAGAAGCTTTTCAAAATCAACACGAACTGATTATGCTAGGTGAACAATTGGGTTTAGATGAAGTATGGATAACAGAACATCACTTCAATAAATTCAGTTTAAGTTCATCGATTTTGACTCTCATGGCATATATCATTGCGAATACTAAAAAAATGAATGTAGGAACAGCTTCCATACTAACTCCGATATATAATCCTATTATGGTTGCTGAGGCAGTTGCAACACTGAATATTCTCAGCAACAACCGATTCTATTTTGGTGTCGCAAAAGGTGGTCCCTTTAAAAAACAAGTTGAACTGTTTGATTTTGAAAATTCGCGCGAATCAATGCTTACAAGTCTTGATGAAATTTTCTCATATTTAGATGCATCAAGCGATGTATTCCCGAAACCTATTGGCAATATTCCGACGTTTATAGCTTCAAAAGATGAAAGCAGCATTGCATTTGCAGCAAAAAGAGACATTGGTCTCATGGCGGCTCATCTTTGGTCTACTGAGATTATACATAACATGATTGAACAATACAAAAAATTGCACGTCCATCACAATTCTCCAAAAATGATGTGTTCAAGAGGTTTTTATATGGCCAGTAGCAACGATGAAGCTATAAATGAAGCACTCCCAGCATTACAAAGGTTCAGAAAACAAATGGAAATTCAAGGCATTACAAGTCCCATCTTTTATGATGAGAACTATTGGATAGATAATGGTATTATAGGAGATAAACAGACCTGTATAAATAAGATTAAAGAGTTAAAAGCATTGGGTATTACTAACTTAGCTTTAAAACCGATTTCAAATGAAGTGGAAAAAAACAAACAATCCTTGGAGTTATTTGCGAAAGACGTTTTGGTAAATTTGTAACATGAAATCGATTTTAGTGCTATTTATTATATTAATTGTATTGGCTTTGTTTTCTCTGTCTTTAGGACAATACAATTTAACCACCACTCAGATTGTGCAATTCTTTTTGTACAAATTGGGTTTTGCAGAGGTACACAATGCTCAATTGATGCAAAATATTATTATAGAGATACGCTTTCCAAGAGTCATTGCTTCTATTTTAATTGGTGCCTCATTGGCCATTTCAGGCGTGGCTTTTCAATCGATGTTTCGAAATCCTCTGGTTTCTCCTGGTATTTTAGGGGTACTTTCAGGTGCTTCATTTGGTGCAGCCTTGGGCATGATATTTTTTAAAGAGTTTATTCTCATACAAGCCTCTTCGTTTATATTTGGAATACTCTCAGTATTTATTGCTTTGTTTATCTCCATGTTTAATAAACAAAATCAACTCATTCTTCTCATTTTAGGGGGCGTTGTCAGTTCTGCATTTTTCAGTTCATTATTGTCTATCACAAAATATATGGCAGACCCATACGATGAGTTACCCGCAATTGTCTATTGGCTCATGGGAAGTTTGGCATTAATTGATAAACAGACCATCTATGTTGTCACTCTTCCTATTTTATTGGGAATATTTTTAATGATTTTTTTATCAAAATATCTCAATGTTTTAAGTTTAGGCGATGAAGAGGCAAAAAGTTTGGGTATCAATGTCAAATTGACACGATTTGTCATTATTTTAATTGCAACATTTATCAGTGCATTTACTGTTGTTCTTGCTGGAATGATTGGCTGGGTTGGTTTAGTGATTCCTCATATCACACGACTTTTGTTTGGGTCAAATAATATTGTTATTGTTCCCCTTTCAGCACTCATTGGCGCCATCTATCTTTTAATCATTGATAACATTTCACGCACACTTTTTAGTGTGGAAATTCCCATAGGAATATTAACTTCGCTTATTGGAATTCCATTTTTTGCGTATGCACTTAAAAATGTTAAAAAAGGATGGGGTTGATGTTTGCCGTTGAAGATTTAAAATTTTCCTATGGGAAAAAAGAGATTTTAAAAGGGATTGATTTTGAGATTAACTCTTCTGATGTCATCTCTATTTTAGGTCCCAATGGATGTGGAAAAACGACTCTTTTAAAAATATTATTGGGATTTTTGAAACCCAGCTGTGGGAAAGTCTATTTTGACAATACACTCATACAAAACATCAAACCCAAAGCTTTTTTTCAACGTGTGGCGTATATTCCACAAGTGCATGATGGGGCTTTTGGTTATTTGGTTAAAGATGTTGTACTCATGGGAAGAATGCCCTATAAATCACTCTTTTCAAACTATAACAATGAAGACAGAAAAATCTGTATGGATGCCTTAGAAATTTTAGGCATAAAACATTTAGAAAATGAAATTTATACCACGTTAAGTGGTGGTCAACGACAACTGATTTTAATAGCTCGTGCCATTGCTCAACAAGCCGATGTGTTTATCATGGATGAGCCAGTTAATGGTTTGGATTTTGGGAACCAATATAAACTGCTCAATAGAATCAAAGCGTTGTCAAAAAAAGATTTGACCTTTATTAAAACCAGTCACTATCCTGATCATGTCTTTTTTGTCTCCAATGAAGCCATATTTTTAGATCAAGGGAAAATCTTGGAAAAAGGGGATCCAAATATCATTATAAGGGAGGATAATATTAAAACGGTATATCAATTAGAATCAAAAATCGTACATTTAAGCGACAGAAAAATTTGCATAGCTGTATAAACAAATTTTTTTACTGAGCGTTATATAAAGAAATATATAAAGAAATAAAAAGGGAAGAAATGAAAAAAAAGTCTTATAGTCTGTTGTTATTCGTATTAATCAACACCTCATCTTTTGCACAAGAGGAGCAAAGTGTGCAAGTGGCACCCATAGACATCAACGAAAACAGTGTCAATTATTTTTACAATTTAAATGAAAATAATCAAACCAGAATTATTGATGGTAATGCAGCTGCTGCAATCCAAGGAACCAGTTCAACCAACTACTTTAAAAGTTTACAACTTTTACCTTCTGTTAATGTAGAAACTCAAGATGCCTACGGATTAACCGTTGATCAAAATATGCTTCGAGTTCGTGGTCAATTAGGAGATACTTTCAGTCGTTTAAGTACAACCATTGAAGGTGTTCCTTTTGGGTTTAATGTAGGAAATGGGGGAACAGGATATTTACTGGATCAAGAGAATACCTCATCACTTGAATTTACTACAGGATTAACCCCTGCAAACAAAGGCATGGGATTAGGAACAACGAGTGGTTCTCTTGATTTAAAACTGGAAAAACCTAAAGATGAAGCGGGAGGTATGGTTACCGTTGGTGCAGGTACAGATAATTTTCAAAAACTGTTTTTGCGTCTTGACAGTGGAAAAATCAATGATATGTTCAATTTTTTTATCTCAAGTTCAACCATGTCAAATGACAAATGGAAAGGAGAAGGTGATATAAAACGTAAAAATATTGAACTCATGTCTGCCATTGATCTTTCGGATACCACTCAATTAGAAATTTTTGGTGCCTATAATATTTTTGACCGAGATGAATATATGCCATTAACATATGCGCAAACGCAATCATTAAGCAGTAACTATTCAGTCGATTACAATACCACCATCACGGGAAATAAATTCACCGATGCCATGTATTATGACTTCAATAAACAAACCTTTGATGAATACTTTTATTACATGGCTTTAGATACACAAATGGGCAATACTAAAATTAAATTCAAACCCTATACTTTAGGAAGTAAAGGTACACGATACTTTGGAGATGCAACAACGGGTACTGTAAAAAAGATGCTCATTCGAGAAGAAGCATATGGAATGAATTTAGAGTTTGAACACCCCTTAGCCGAAGGTAAACTTTATGGAGGATGGTGGTATCAAGAGATGGAGAGTACTCCCCCTCCAGAACTTCAAAAAGTTTATAAAATTAACGCCGATGGAAGTTTAACCTATGCCTCTACTGCCATGTTAACCGATATTGATAAAAGAGTCTCTAATGCACCCTATCTTGGTTATGAAAAAACCATTGATAAAACACATTTTAATGTAGGTTTACGCTACTTGATGTATGACTTTCCTGGCGTAACTGGTTACAACACAGCAGGATTAGCCGATTTATCTTACGATGAAGCGTTAAGTGCCTCAAGTGGTGTAAAAAATGGTATGCATGTTGATAAAAGCAGTTCAGATGTTCTGTTACCCAGTTTAGCACTGGACCATCAATTAAATCAAAATTGGAAAATTGGGGGAGGCTATGCAAAAAATTATGCCAATCCTTGGCAAGGTCCTTTGTGGTCGATTTATAACTCAAAAACAGCTGTATTTCAAGCTGCTGGAATCACGTTACAAGATTTATGGGATGAACTCAAACTTGAAACTTCAGATAACATTGAGTTCTTTACCCAATACGATTACAAAAATTTTAACTTTAAAAATACTCTCTTTTATGGAAAATACAAAAATAAACAGGTCACGGTGTATGATCCCGCTTTAAATTTAAGTTATTATAAAAGTGATTCCGAAGCTACATCAATGGGAGTGGAACTCGAAGGGAATTATAATCTTTCAAAAAATACAAGCATCTTTGCCTCTGTGTATTATAACCGATTTGAATTTGACAATAATATTTTATTGGCAACCAACACTTACTTAGAAACACAAAACAATCAAATCCCCGATGTTGCAAAAATTGGAGGAAAATTGGGAGTGAATTTTACGTATAATAATTTTACTTTCAGCCCACTTGCACGATACATTGGTAAACGATACGGTGATGCAGAAAATAAAGAAAAAGTTGATGCGTATACTGTGTTTGATCTCAACACAAAATATGTTCTCAAAAAAGAGAAACTGGAACTCTCTTTGGCGCTTCAAAATATCTTTGATAAACAGTACATTGGGGTTGTCAAAAACAGTTTGGATGACACCAGAACAGGTGCCACCTCTTATTACCAAGGTGCTCCATTTTCAGCTGTATTAAGTATGGTATATAAGTTTTAGTCATGAAAAAAATTTATCTGTGTTTATTAACGTGTTGCATAACACTGAATCTTTTTGCACAATCCAATCATATCATCAAAGATATGGCAAATCGAGAAGTCATTGTTCCTGACCAAATCACTGGCATTGTCAGTGTGGGAGGAACACCTGCAATTAATGCCTTTTTATTTGCTTTTAAAAAAGGGAACATCATTCACAATGGTGTTGAAAATGAGCGTCTGAGTAAAATGCCCTTTTGGAAACACCAAGAGTGGTTTTTACCCAAACTCTTTTCCATGCCACAAGTTTCATCCAACCCACCCACTTGGACACCAAACTTTGAAAAACTGGCACAAACTCAGTTTGATATTGCGTTGGTCAATAACCCACTTACTGCAGCTGTAGTTGAAAAAAAAGGGTATAAAGCTGCTGTGATTAATTGGCAAGGAGAGAATAACATTCAAAGAAGTATGACCTTTTTAGGTCAACTCTTTAATATGCAATCTCATGCTTTGGATTATAACAACTATTATGAGGGTATTGTTCAACTCATTAAAGACAGAACCAGCCAAATAAAAGATAAAAAAAGTGCTTTGTATCTTCGAGTAAGTAATCTTTCTATGCCTATGGTCACTACGGCAAATGCCATCTTTGAAAAAGCGGGCGGAATTTCCGTTAGCTCACATCTTACCAAAGAGCATCTCTCTATTGATATGGAAAAACTCTTTGTATTAAACCCCGATTATCTTTTTGTTTGGGGCAAAAAAGATGTAAAAATGGCTTTACATAACCCCAAATTCAAAGATTTAAAAGCAGTCAAAAACAAACAGGTCTATTCTGTGCCTATGGGTGCGCATTTTTGGACACACTATACACCAGAACAAGCCTTGTGCATCTTATGGGTTGCTAAAAAAATGTACCCCGAACTTTTTAAAGATGTGGATATGAAAAAAGAGACACAAAAATTTTATGAAAAATTTATGGGTACAAAACTCTCTGAAAATCAACTCAATCAAATACTGAATTAAAGGAAAAAAATGAAAATTAAATTATCGCTCGTTGCTGTCTATTTATGCTGTTTAAATGCTCATGCACAAGATGTAAAAATAGAAGAGATTGATATTGCTGAAAATACCCTCATGAAATCATCTCTCATTAACAGTAAAAAAACCATTACAACCGATGAAAAAGTCTCAACTTCATTAAGTGACTCATTAAAAAAAGAGTTTTATGTAGAGTTTAAAAAATCAGGGGATTATGCCAATGAACCCTATATTAGAGGTCGTGGGAATAAAGGGGTACCTGTTTTTATAGAAGGAATGCGTCTGAATGCGGGACATGACGACTCAACCAATCTGTTTGCGTTAACAGACATTGCTGAAATTGATGTCTACCGTGGTGCCAATGGGGCAACATTAGGAATGGGAGCCATGAGTGGTGCCGTTGTTGTTAAATTCAAAGAGCCAAAATTTGGGGATACAAAAGAGGTCAATCTCTCTGGATTTGCCAATGCAAAAGGAAGTTTCTTATCCAAAGATGGTTACAGCAGTTCCTTGGGAACGACCCTTTACAATGACATTTTTAATCTCTCTTTAGGTGGTGGTTTTAATAACTACAATAACTATGAAGATGGAAATTCAGATGAAATACTGCACTCTGAATATGAAACATCCAACTACAATGGAAGTCTCTCTATTAAAACCTCACCGGACAGTTATGTATATGCCAGATACATGAAAGACGATGCACAATCAAGTGATCCTACAACCCGTTGGTACAACCCTTCAAATGGCTTTTGGACTTATACAGACCGACCCAATGATGAAGCAAAAAGCTATTTTGCTGGATTTAAAAAAATGGCTTACGCAGGCTTAAGTAACCTTGAAGTGCAATATTTTAAAAATGAATTACACTATGACTACAATGTTAAAAGAGAAGCTGCCATTGAAGAGCAACAAGAGCTTTTCAGAGAGAGTAAAACAGACGGTTTGAAACTGTCAGCACAAAAAGATTTGAGCAATCATCATTTGGCTTTTTCATCAACCTACTCTAACATGTATATTACCAATGGTGTAAGAACCTATAATTATGGTACCAGTTCATGGAATCCTTGGCAAAAAGCCTTTGGAATCACGGAAGGTGAAATAAAATCTTTTATGCTCAATGTCTCTGATGAGATTCAGTATGATAAAACTTTTTTCAATCTAGCTGCTGGATATGAGTATGTTAAAAGAGATGTTATTTCAAACATCAACAGTGCAAAATTTGCCACCTTAGTTCCTGCTGTACTTCTATCTCAAACACTTAAGGAAAATACCAATGAAGAAGACAATCTTTTATCCTTAAGTGCAACCATTGGATATGAAGTATCATCGGCTTTTATCCCTTATTTTAAACTCTCTAACGCAACAAGAACACCTTATTTTAATGAACAATATGGGAACAACCCTTCCAATGGAAGCCAAATTCCGAATCAAACATTAAAAAATGAAAAAGTCTATGGGGCAGATATTGGGGCAGATGGTCAAATTGATAAATTTTACTACAGCACCGCTTTGTTCTATCAAAAATATAAAGATTATATTGAATTGGTCGATACGGGTTATAAAACTACTCCTACAAATCTGACCATCAAACAGTATATCAACTTAGATGAAGCCACTGTTTATGGAGCAGAATTACTGATGGGGTATGAAATCGCCGATGATATTTTTGCCGAAGCAACCTACACACAAACACACGGTGAAAATGAAGATGACAATCAACCACTGGCGTATATCACACCACAAAAACTCAAACTCAGCCTTGCTCAACGAAAGAAAAAAGGGTTAAGTTGGGAAGTAGTTGAAGAGTTGGTGGATAAACAAGACAGAATATCTGCAATCAATGGAGAAAAAGAGACTGCAGGATATGCCTTAACCAATGCGTCTGTAAGTTATGCGTTTGGGGAATTGGGCATATTTAAAAGTGCTGTTGTCTCATTTGAACTCAATAATATCTTTGATAAAAATTACTCAGAACACTTAAGTAAAGCTTCAAGTACAGCGTATTATACAGCCAATGAAGCGGGTATCAATGGTGCTTTAGCACTGCAAGTTAAATTCTAAATCAAGGGAGAAAAAATGAAAAAAAGAGTTTTATATTCAATATGTTTGGCAACACTGTTACATGCGGGTGATACGGAACAGTTTACATTGGGAGAGATTGATATCAGTGGACAAAAAGATGTGAATAATTCAACTGAAATTTTCAGCGAAGATATTCAATTGCACAACTATGCAGACATATCTGAAGCACTCAGTAATACGGCTGGAATCTATTTATCAAATTCAGGTGCCCGAGCTGAAAAAACCATCTCTATTCGAGGTTTTAGTTCTACAAGAGTTGCAGTATTTATGGATGGTATTCCCATTTATGTTCCCTATGATGGAAATTTTGACTATTCAAGATTTACAACAGCAGATTTATCAAAAATTGATATTTCAAAAGGTTACTCTTCGGTTAAATACGGTGCGAATACCATGGCTGGAGTTGTCAATCTGATCTCAAAAAAACCAACAAAAGAGTTTGAAGGGGATATCAGTTTAGGCACTAGTTTTGATAATGATTTGGGTTTAAATCAATATACAACTTCCATCAACTTAGGCACAAAACAAAAAAACTATTATCTTCAATTTGCAGGAAGTATTCGAGATAAAGATCATTTTGATTTATCCGATGATTTTACATATACCAATAATCAACCCACACAAGAGAGACTGCATTCTGCTTCAAATGATAAAAAATACAGTCTAAAAGTAGGCTGGACACCAACAGATGAGAGTGAATATGCCATCATGTATTCTAAAATCGATGGTGAAAAAGAGCAACAAAATACAACCATAGATGACAGTACATTAAGTCGTCCAAGATATTGGAATTGGCCACAATGGGATAAAGAAGGAGTCTATGCTTTTACAGACAATAAAATTGGAGACAATTATCTCAAAACCCGATGGTTCTATGATAAGTTTGACAACTATTTAGAAAATTACAATACCAATTGGCAAAAAGTGACGTGGGGGAGCAGATATGATGATTACAGTTATGGTACATCAGCAGAACTGGGAATGCCCTTTACCAATCATGAGTTAGTATCTTCGGTCAGTTACAAATATGATTCACATAAAGGTTTTGATGAAAACAATGTAAAAGAGGAAGATTATGCCAATAGTACAATCTCTTTAGCGTTAGAAGATACCTATTCTTTAACACACTCTTTATCTTTAGTTACGGGCATAAGTTATGACAGATTAAGTGATGATACCATTTGGAAATCGGGGGTTAATTATGAAAAAGCCAAAGATATGGACAGTATTAATCCACAAATTGGACTCTTTTATGATATTAACGAACAACAAAAAGTAAGTTTTACGGTTTCCAGAAAAACACATTCACCGACTATGAAAGAGAGATACTCAACAGGGATGGGAACGGCTTTGGCCAATCCCGATTTAGATGCAGAAAAAGCAACACACTATGAACTCTCTTATGCAAATAAAGTGACTTCAAATTTTGATTTTAAAACAAACTTTTTCGTATCGGATTATAAAGATGCCATTCAATCCGTCAATGTGGGGGCTTTTAATCAAAACCAAAATATTGGAGATTTCAGACATAAAGGTATTGAACTTGAATTAAACAGCTATTTTGAGAACTTCTCATCGGGAGCAAATTATACCTATATCAATATCGAAGATAAAAATAACAGCGATTATAAACGAACAGGAATACCTAAACATGCCACTTTCCTCTACGCTCAATATGACATCTTAAAAGATTTATATGTTTATGCAAATGTGAAAAATGAAAGAGACATTTACCTTCAATATAGAAATAACACGTATGACAAAAGTAATTTTACAACGGTGAATACAAAAATTGGATATGACTATAACGATATGACATTTGAAGCGGGTGTGAAAAATGTATTAGATGAAAACTACTACTACGATTTAGGATATTACGAAGCAGGAAGAGAATACTTCGTAAATCTAAAATATACATTCTAAGGATAGATGATGAAACTGTTTATAGTGAGTCTGTTGAGTTGTTTACATCTGTTTGCTGCAACGTTAAGTGTCAATGGAGAAGTTCAACAAACACTTCATTTTGACAAAGAGAGTTTTGCAAAACTGCCACACACTACGCTTTCCGATGTTGCAGTGGTGTGTGCTTCAGGTCAAACCAAACAAGCAGCACAAAAAAAGAGTGGAGTTTTGCTCATACAGCTTATTCAAAATGCACACATTGATATAAAAAGCAAAAAAAAGCTCAATCAAGTGGTTGTTTTAGCAACTGCCATGGATGATTATGCCGTGGCATTTAGCTACAACGAACTGTTTAACACAGACATTGGAAACGCAGTGATTGTGGTCTATGAAAACGAAGGTTTTTCTCTGTATTCTAAAAAAGATTTTCTGACAGGGTCAAGACATGTTTATGCACTTGAGAATATTCAAGTACGCATGATACAAAAAAACTCATATTAAAAAAGGGAATTAACTAAATGAAGAAAAACAGATTACAGAAATATATTTTAAGTTTAATAACAGTGATTACTTTTATCAACTCAACTCTTTTAAAAGCAAATGAACAAAATAATATTTTACTCGCTCCAATAAATATTGAGGAGAATAATGAGACTGCATATAGAGAAGATTTAGATATAAGTAGCCCAGAGAACCTTTATCGTATTGAAAAAACTGCACAATTTGGAACAGAAGTAATCACCCAAGAAGAAATTGAAGCTCAAAATCCCAAAGATATTTTTGATTTACTCAATAAAACAACAGGGCTTGACTTAACTTACCAAGGAAGGAAACACCCCTACTTTATCAATATGCGTGGTGGTGGAAATATAACTTATATTATTGATGGAGCAATTTTACCACAAGCTGCCGATAGAATTTTATATAAAATTCCAATGAGTGCAATTGAAGAGATACAAATCGTAAAAAATTCGACCACTCTCACACTTGCACCAAGTATTGAAATAGGGGCATCAAACAGTGGTTCAGGAACAAATATAGGTTTTATTATTATAAGAACAAAACATCCTAAAAAAACAGAGGGAATCATATCTACATTTTATGAAAAAGCTGAAAGTCATCCAGGAGCAAATGGTCAAAACATTTATGCAGGAACAACCTTTAATAACAACGGTATTTCTGGATATATAGGGGGAATGTTAAATAGATTTAACAGACCAAGTGACATCGATTGGTTTGATGGAAATGATGGACGTTCAGGTATGATTAATGGAGGTATCTCATCTGGAAGTTTAACTTTAAACATTATGGGGTATAAAGATGAAGGACGATTTGAAATGCAAAAAGGGGTTGATACACAAGGAAATATTAGTCCTGTTGAATGGTATTACGACCCATTAAAAACTTCTCTTATATCTTTTGATGGAAACTATATATGGAATGAAAATCAAATAACACTATTTAGTCTTTCTAATCTTAAATATCAACAAAGTGAACATTCAACTTCTGATAAATATTATAAAGAAAAAACACAAACCTATAGTCTTAGACACAATGCACAGTTTAATGATACATCAATACAAATAGGAACACAATTAACTAATAGCGAAGGGAAAGGTCCAAACTTATCATACAGCTATAATGACTACGAAACTACTGTATATGGTTATGCTATTTCACTTGAACAATCTTTGTTTAATGATGATTTAATTCTTAATGCTGGGTATAGAAGAGATCAGAAAATAATTGATCACTCATCTTCTTCAAGAACTGAGGCACAATTTTTAAATAATCTTAATGCCAACAATAATTCTGACTTAGCACCTGCTAATGTATATGTCTTAGGAGCCCTTTATAATATTGATGATACGCATAAAATAAACCTCCGATATATGAATTCGAATGAAGGTGGAGGTGGAGATTTTAATTTAATCACACAATCAGGGGAACCTTTAGATGAAGAGAAACAAACTCGTTGGGAATTAGGATTGGAAGGGAACTACTCCAAAGCTTTTAATGCAATAATTACTTATTTTGATGTAGATATAAAAAATGAAAAAACTGCAACTTCAAATACATATCTGGATTCTGATGGCAATGAATATTACTATTATACTGAATCTGATTCAACTAGAAGTGGTTTAGAGATTGCCTTAAATGGGAGAATAAACAATGTAACACGATATAAATTCTCTTATACAAGAATGTTGGTTAATACCACAGATAACAATGATAGCATTGGAACCTCAACACCAAAAAATCTTTACACAGCATCTTTAAACCACACATATGGCAAGTACTCTTTTAATATATCTGCAAAAAAAGCCAGTGCCTATACCAGTTCAACGAGTGCAATGGGTACTTCAACGGATGTTCATTTAGGAGACTACACAAGAGTTGATGCAAATGTTTCAAAAGATTTTATCTTATATGGATTAGATACAACAATTAAAATATATGGAAGAAATATTACTGATGAACAATATGCAACACGATATACCACTGGGTATTATTATGATAGAGGAAGAACAATTGGTACAGAACTTTCTCTTCGATTTTAGGATTTTTAAGTGAAACAACTCTATATAATAACCATAATTTTACTCAATACCTTATATTTAGATGCAAAAATAGTAGAAGATATGATGTATAAAGAAGTTGAAATACCTTCTTCAATTCAAAAGGTATATGCACCCTCACCCTATGGTTCATATGCTCTTTATGCAATGGATCCCTCTTTACTTTCAGGATGGATATTTAATATAAAAGAGGAAAATCTCGCTTATCTCAACAAAAAAATGGAGACACTTCCAACTATTGGCAGAATTTTTGGTGCAGGTAAAAGTGCAAATTTAGAAGTACTTTTGTCCCAGCATCCCGATTTAATTATTATGTGGTCACATAATAATACCATAACAAAAAAAGAGGAAGAACGCCTTAAAGTTTTAAATACTCCTATTGTTTATGTTAAAGAAGAATCACTGTTGGACTACCCAAAAATTTTTAACTTTTTAGGTAAAGTTTTAAATAAAGAAGAACGGAGTCAAATCTTAGCTTCTTATACCAAAAATGTATTTCAAAATGTAAAAAAAACCATCAGCACTATTTCTATAGCAAACCGTCCAAAAGTATATTATGCGGAGGGTGTTGATGGGCTTTCGACAGAGTGCAATGACTCCATTCATGTTGAACTTTTACAGATTGTAGGAGATGTTAATATACACCGTTGTAAGACTACCAGTCATAAAGGATTTGAGAAAATTTCAATGGAGACATTAATACAATATGATCCAGATGTAATTTTAGTCCAAGAAGAGATGTTGTTCAATAAAATCAAAGATATTCCTCTTTGGCAAACACTCAATGCAGTTAAAAATAAAAGAGTCTATTATATTCCTAAAAAACCGTTTAATTGGTTTGATAGACCTCCTTCTTTCATGAGAATTTTAGGTCTTCAATGGTTAATGTCATTGCTTTATCCTGAAAAATTTCCATTTAATTTAGAAGACGAAACGAAAAAGTTTTACCAACTTTTTTTAAATGTCTCGTTATCAGAAACTCAAATCAAAGAGCTTTTAAAACAAATACCTATAGACCAAGGAGTTAATCAATGAATGTACAAAAACATAAAGGGGCTACCGACCCACAAAGTTTTGATCAAATTGTTCGAGAAGTTTTTGCTCCAATTTATCCCGTTATCGCGCAACAAATTATTCAAAAATCCCTACTGACACAAGGGAAATGTTTAGATGCAGGATGTGGCACTGGAGCATTGGGACGAGCCTTAGCAAAAGCCACTCAGATGCACATCATATTTTTTGACCAATCAGAAAAAATGCTCGAACTGTCAAAAAAATATGTTCAAAATGAGAATTTAACTAATCGAAGTTCATTTTTAAATGGGGATATTCATAATATTCCCTATGAAAATGAGAGTTTGGATTTGGTCATAAGCAGAGGCTCATTGCCATTTTGGGATGATTGGGCTAAAGCTTATGGAGAAATTTTTCGTATCTTAAAAAAAGGAGGGCAAGGGTACATTGGCTGTGGTTTTGGGACTGAAGAGTTACGTCATAAAATCATGAAAACAATGAAAAAGAACAATCCTAATTGGAAAGCCCCTGTCCAAGACTCTTTTGAGTCTAAAAAAGCAACATTACCACAAATTATAGAGACTTTAAACCCCAGCACAGTTGAACTCATTGATGATAAAAGTGGCTTTTGGGTTTATATTAAAAAATAAAGGAAACAGATGATTGATACACTAAAAATGTATATAGAATACAGTATTTTGGGAGTTTTGGCTTTGATGAGTTTTTTAACGCTTTGGTTTGCACTGGAGCGTTATTTTTACCTTTCAAACATATCATTGAATGATTTTCCTAAAAAAGGTGCACTGGAAAACTCTTTGACCAATAATTTGACCATCATATCAACGATTGCATCCAATGCCCCATATGTTGGACTTTTTGGTACAGTGTGTGGAATTATGATTACCTTTTATAAAATGTCGGCAAGTTCCAACTTTGAGACCAATGTGGTCATGATGGGATTGGCTTTGGCATTAAAAGCAACGGCAGTGGGAATTTTAGTGGCTATTTTTGCAACAATGGTTTACAATGGTTTGGCACGAAAAGTTGAAGTACTCATGACAAAATGGGAAGATATCTATGCGAATTAAAAAATTTGATTCTATGAATGTTATTCCATTTATTGATATTATGCTGGTGCTTTTAGCCATAGTCTTAACTTTTTCAACCTTCATTGCCCAAGGTCGAATTGAATTAAAACTGCCACTGGCATCCACAACTGTACCAAACACAGTCAAAATGCGTGAAATCTCTATTGATGCTCATGGCACAATTTTATTTGACAAAAAAGCGACAGAGATAGTTCAACTCAAAGAGATTCTCTCATCATTGGACAAACAAACACCCCTTTCACTTAAAGCAGATGAGAATACGCCGTTTAAAACGTTTGTGCAAATTGTGGATATTTTCAAAGAGTTAAAACTGGAAAAAATTTCTATTATTACCGAGATAGAACGATGAATCATACCTTAAAAGCATTTATTATCTCTTTTATCATTCATGCCTCACTTTTTGGTACTTTCCTTGAACTACAAAAACCCGAGCCTAAGAAAAAAGAGATGATCATTTTAAGTATGAACATGATTCATGAAATGACTCAAATCAAACAAGAGAATCGACCCAAAGAGCAAGTAACCACTAAAGAGCAAAAAAAACAAGAAAAGAAAAAAGAGATTAAACCCATAAAAGCCCAACCCAAGCCAAAACCCCAACCCAAAAAAATCACTCCTAAAAAAATCGAAAAAGAGATTCAAAAAAAAGAGCCTCCTAAAAAAGAAGAGCTGAAAAAAAGTGTGCTTCAAGAAAAAAAAGAGGAGCAAATAAAAAGAGTTAAAAGTGGGGAGAGTTATCAACAGCAATATCTCAAAAACAATTTAGCCAGTATCATTGCTGCAATTAAAAAACATAAAAAATATCCCTACAAAGCAAAAAAACATAATATGGAAGGAAAAGTGTTAATTGAATGCACCATTACAAACAATGGAAAACTCAAAAACATTCATATTCTTGAAGCATCAAAATTTACACTCTTAAATGAAAACAGTATCGAAATTTTAAGAATTGCTTCAAAAGAGTTTGAATCACCCAAACAAGAGGTCACTTTGACCATCCCTTTTAATTACTATTTAAATTAGTGTCGATTGTCTCTGATTAACATTTTTGTTTTATTATCAGTGGGTGTCATAATATCAAACAAGTCCGTTGCTTTGATTAACTCACCCAATTTTTTATACCCATAATTAATCGGCGAAAAAGAGGAGTTTTGGTTGATATATAAACCCACAGTGGCAATGTTTGACCAACCACTGTCGTCAGAAGTTTGTTCCGCTGCTTTTCTTAAAAGAGCAACCAGTTTGGTATCTTTTCGCAATTGTACTTTGGTTAATTTATTATTTGCAGTCACACTGGCCACATCCTCTTTGGTATAATCAAAAAGTTTTTCAACATAAATAAACTGTGAACATGCATTAACAAATGACTCAGGTGTTTTCTCTTCGCCATACCCATACACCGTTAAACCATTGGATAAAATTCGTGAGACCACAGGGGTAAAATCACTGTCACTGGTTACCAAAGCTAAAGCACCTAAATCTTTAGTGTACAACAGATCCATAATATCAATTACCATGGCAATATCACTGGCATTTTTACCCTTAGTGTAGGCAAATTGTTGAATGGGTTTAATGTTGTATTTGTGCAAAACATCTTCCCACCCTTGCAGACGTTTGTCTTTCCAGTTTCCATAAGCATTTCTGATATTGATTGTGCCATATTTTGACAAATCGTTGATGATACTCTCTATATATTTTGCACTGACATTATCACAGTCAATAAGCATTGCAACGTTGGTTTGTGGGGTTTTCATTTTTTTGCCTTAAAATTAATGGATAACGAATTGACACAATGGCGCGTATTTTTTGAAGTTAATCTCTCCCCTTCAAAAACATGTCCTAAGTGACCACCACAAGAGGCACAAACGATTTCAGTACGCCGTCCATCTTGGTCTGGAACTCTTTGTACTGTTCCTAAATCATCATCAAAGCTGGGCCAGCCACAGCCAGAATTAAACTTACTGCTTGATTCATATAAGGCAGCACCACACTTTTTACAATGAAACGTTCCTTCTTCTTTAAAGTCATTGTATTTCCCACTAAAAGGACGTTCGGTTCCTTTTTGTTCAATGACATATCGCTCTTCATCGGTTAATTCATTGTAGTGCATTTTAGCCCTTTATAACTCTGTTTTTGCCACTGTTTTTTGCTTCATATAAAGCCACATCAACTCTTGAAATTATATCTTCCATGGTATCTTCATCGCTAAATGTGGTCACACCAAAACTGGCAGTCACACCACCTTTTACAAAGTCTTGCAAATCGGCATCGGTTTCAAAAGCGACTCGTATTTTTTCAGCCACTCTAAACGACGCTTCAATATCGGAATCATCTAATAAAATTAAAAACTCTTCTCCACCCCATCTTGAAACACTGTCGCTGTTTCGAACTTCTTTTTTTAATATGTCTGCAATACGTTTAAGAACTATGTCTCCAACAAGATGACCATAACTATCATTGATTTCTTTAAAATTGTCTATGTCGAAAAATATGATTGAACGTTTAATATTATCACGTTTATAAAGCTTTAAGGCTTTACTGAAATATTGATTAAATGTTCTTCTGTTATGTAAATTGGTTAAATTATCATAAGAGGCGAATCGCTCTAGCTTCTTATTATAATCTTTAATGGTGATTAAAATAATAAAAATAATAATCACTGTAATAATCAAAGAGGTAATTAAGTTCCAGATAAATGTTTTTTCAACCTCTTTGGTGAAATTTTCAATTTGTGCTTCAACAATTAAATAGAGGTGTAACTCTTTGATATATTTGGTATTTAAAATGTAGTGTTTATTCTCAGATGAATACTCCAGTACCTTAGAACTTTGCTCTAAAATCTGACTGCTTAAAGCTTTAAGTTCTTCTTTGTCATTAATGGATTTTAATGTATTGACACTCGTTTCTGAAAGAACAACTTTCCCTTCCTTATCCACAAAATAGACATTAAAATTGTATTTCACTCGAAAATGTTTGAGCATTTCATTGATGTACGAAATTTTCAATCCAACGCCTGTGGCACCTAAATAGTGATACTTGTCATCTAAAATTTTGTAATTGATGAACATAATCAAAGAGTCACCCATATATTTATTGAAATCTAAATTGATTTCATAGTTGTCTTGAATATCTTTAAATTTAAAATACCAAGCATTGTTGGCATTTTTTTCTTTTACTTTTTCAAGCATTCCTTTTGAAGTGTAGTAATTATTGCTTTTATCTGAAACCAAAAAGGTGCTGAACATATTGTATTTGTTTTTTACCATCTCTAAATATTTTGAAATTTTAAACACATCTTGTTCATCATTCATCAACCAATCTTTCAAAAAAGTATCATTGGCCATCATAGAAGAGACCAACGTAGGTTCAATGAGGTTTTTTTGAACTTCAGTATAGATATTATCAATAGACAAGGGCATAGAACTCTCTTTAAGCTGCAATTGCGTTTCATCTAAGGATTTCTTATAATTCATAACGGATGAACCAACAGACAAAGAGATAAGTAAAAAACTGATGATAAAAACAACTTTATATTTTAAATTCATGAGTGTCCAAATTATTAGATTTTTAAACGTTTAAGAGTGCCGTATATTAACATTAAAACCATAAAGATTAATATACATGGAACTCATTTTGAACCAAAACTTCCCCATTTAACAAGATTTTACCTAAAAAAACATCGCCTTGATTGATTTGCCCCACTCCACTTGGGGTACCCGTCATTAAAATATCTCCATCTTCAAAACTCAAAAATGTTTGCGCTTCTTTTATGATCTGTAACGGTTTATGAATCATCAACTCAACACTGCCTTTTTGTTTGAGCTCGTTATTGATATACAACTCAATTTCTACATTATCCTCTTGATAATTAAAAGGAATAAACGTTGAAAATAGAGCTGAACCATCAAATGCTTTGGCTCTTTCCCAAGGTAAACCCTCTTTTTTCAGTCGGCTTTGCACGGCTCTTAACGTCAAATCAAGTCCAAAACCAACCGCGCTGATTTTCCCCTCTTCTATCATAAATGAAATTTCAGCTTCATAGTGACACGCTTGCTCATTGAAAGCAAAAATAAGCTGCTGTGCAATGGCAGAATTTGGCTTAATAAAAAAAACCATTTCATCTGGGATGGTGTTATTTAACTCTTTAATGTGTTCCACATAATTTCGTCCAATACAGACAACTTTTGACGGATATATAACTCGATTTTGACATAAAATATTATTCAAAAAAACTCCTTAGTATTAGAAGTTATTTTAACATATTTTGATAAAATAAAACAAAAGGATGCCCATGAAAAAAGAAAACTTATTGATTGTATTAAGCAGTGAAAATGAAGAGGTTGCACTTAAATTTCCTCTTCTTTATGGCAGTGTGGTTTTGCCACGGGAGTATTGGAAAAGTTGCCATTTAATGTTTTGGGGTCCTTCGATTAAACTTGCTGCATTTAATGAAGAGGTTCGGGGAAAAATTAAAGAGATGCAACAAACAGGCGTAACATTCAGTGCGTGTATTGTTTGCGTTGAAGATTATGATACGATTAAAGAGCTCGCCAGCTTAGGCATAGAACTCAATCACACCGGGGAACTCTTAACCAAAGCCTTAAAAGATGACTCCTACAGTGTCTTGACCATTTAAAAAGGTTAAAACCTTTTTAACAGGTCCTTTAAAATAACCGCTGTCATACCCCAAATGACTTCACCGTCATATTTATAGACATACACTTTGTGTTTTTTATGCCCCCAAGGTTTTTGGTATGCTTCGGGTAAACCCAATTCATCAACAGGCAAATAGACTTCTTTGTTGCCAAACTCATCAATATGATAGGGTTTAACTTCACTTCGCAAATTGTACTCTTGGGGTTCGTGAGTTTTAAAATATTCCAAAGGCACTAACACCACTTTTTCTACTTCATTTTCATCTATTTTCATGTTTTGAAAAGCGCTTTCATTCAAAAGTCCAATAAAAGGCTCAATAATCGCCCCAAAGCTTGCAACCATAGTATCCAAACGTCCAATAATTTTAATGTTTTTTTTCTTGATTCCCAACTCTTCTTTGGTCTCACGAAGTGCGGTTTGTTTAAAACTTTTATCCACGCCTACTTCAAATCCACCCCCAGGAAAACAGATATCTCCCCCTTGCCTAATATGTTTGGCTCTTTTTTGAAAAAGAATAAAATACTCCCCTTCAATTTTAACAAAAGGGATAAGTACTGCACTGTTAAAGAGCGTCTCCCTTCCCATAACCCCAGGTTTTTTGGGTAAATTCTTAATTAATTTTTTAAACTCTTGTTTTCTCATACTCTATCTTATTTATTAATATATGCATATAAATCCAAATAAATGCCCACTGTCCAAGTCATCATTTCACTTCCAAAAGCAAAGCCCCAAAGCCAACCATGTTTATATTGATTTTTAGACGGTGTTGTAAAACGATTAAAGACCAAATTAAAATATATACGTTGCATGGCATTGCGATAGGTTTTTTTTCATTTAACCTCTCAATACGTTCCACACTCTGTTTAGCTAAGAGCGTATTATACTCTTTTAAATGGTCAATAATCAACCAATTGGCTACAGGCCACACAGAATCTCTCCAACTCATAATCAGAAGTTAAGAAAAAATAAATAGCATGACTCTTTATCATAAAGTTTTTCAAACCTAAAAGAGCAACCGCTCAATGTGTCAATAGAGTAAACATTACAAAGAAACTGGGCGTTCAATCATGTAACCAATGGAACGCACATTGATAATAAAATCCTCTTTGAGGCTCTTTTTTACTCGATTCACCTCAGCACGAATGGTCGCATTATCAATCTCATCATCATTCCAGACATACTCTCTGAACATGTCATAATTGACCACTCTGCTTCTGTTTTGTGATAAAAGTTCTATGATTTGCAACTGTCGTTTGTGCAAAATGTGCGGTTCGTTGTTAAACAATAAAGTCAACGTATCGCTGTCAAAACTGTAAGATTTTGAGAGCCGTTTATGCGCTTGAGGCACTTGACGTATTTGAAGTATTTTATCAATCCGCAAAGACAACTCTTTAAGATGAAATGGTTTTTTCAAATAGTCAAAACAGCCCAAATCAAATGCACGAGAAATATCTTCAATATCAATCAAAGCAGAAATAAAAATTGTGGGAATGCGTATTTTTTTATTATGAATGGTTTCTAAAAGTGTTAAACCATCCACTCCTGGTACATTAATATCTAAAATCAACAAATCAAATTTTTCTGTAAGGATAAACTCCAAAGCAACATTTCCATCTTTTACAAGTTTTACGATATGTCCTGTTGATTGAATATACTTTGTGATAGCTTCCCCTAACATGGTATCGTCTTCAAGCAACAATATTTTCATTCGTTTTCTCCTTTAAAATAGTAAATAAATGCCGTTTCATCTTCATTGGATTTCAATTCAATTTTAATATGTTCACTGTCACAAATCTCTTTGACAAGATTTAAGCCCAATCCAAAACCTTTTTGATTGGAGTGCTCTCTGTAAAACTCTTCAAATATTTTACTGGGATTTTCTATTTGAGAAGATTTACTCTTAAACGTAACACTGCACCCATTTTTCTCTTTTTTCAAAATGATAAAAATGATTTCATTCTCTTTGGTATATTTTATAGCGTTAGTGATATTATTGTCAATAATACGTTGCAGTTTCGTTTCATTAAAGTAGAGATTAAAATGCTCCAAAGAACTTTGTAAATGAAAAGACAATCTTCCTTTTTTGGCCACAATGTCAAAAAACTCTATTCGACTTCTGAGGTAATCCACCAAATCAATGTTGTGTTTGACATAGATAATTTGTTCGTTTTTAATCAAATAAGACAAATCGTCATAGATACTAAAAACATTTTTCATCGCCGCTTCAATATTTGACAAATAGGGATTTTTACCATACTCCATTTCAAACAATTCAATGTTGTTCATAATCACACTTAAAGGGGTATTGGTTTCATGAACAGCATGTTTAATAAACAAATCTTGTGATTTAAGTAAATTATTGGAGTAATACTTTTCGGTTTGTAAACGCACTCGTTGTTTATCATAATCCAGTGTTGATTGGGCGATTAAATGTGTCAAAGCTCCAATCGTAACAGCATACTCATTCTCTTCATGACTTTTTTTAATCACCTTTTGAGTGGGTTTTATTCTCTCTTTAATATTGGCTTCACATAAACCAACCACCGTAAAGGTTTGATTCAAAAGTTCATTGTGCCCTTTATTGTGATAAAACTCAGCATAGGTAAAAAAGCCTACTGTAGGAGCTACTTTTACAAAAGGATCAATTTCTATATTGATTAAATTGGGCATATAACGTCTTCGTGCCATACATGAGTAGATAAAAAATGTTTGTGCATTTTGTGCTGAGATTTCATTAAACGTTTCGATTGATTTTTTCATGATCATCTCCGCATTTCCAAACCCCAGTCTGACCTTATCTCCCACTTTTAAATTACCAGCAAAACTTAAACTGCCATCACTGTGCCTAGCAATAACCGCTCGAGCAATCATTAAGCCATTTCTTTCAACAATAAAAGGAAACTCTATGCCAGTTGAAGGCAACTTCTTTGCCACCTCTTCCCCCAAATATTTTTGATAAAAGTCTACAGCCGTCATACCAGAAATTTTATACACACGATTTTCATGTATTTCATCAATCGTATGTTCCACCCCAATGGGTGACCAATTAAAGCGATAATCATTGTAGACTTCTAAAATATCTGAATTTAAAGCCACACCCACTGCTCCTTGAGAAATGATTTGTTCATTATCACAAATGTATGTTTGTATAAACTCTCCATTGTCTCCTGCCATTCCTCCACAAATGACAACTTCATTATTGACCGATTCAATCCCTTTTAAAAACTCCTCTCCATTGCTGCTTGTACCATCGGTAAAGAGTATGAGCAATTTCGTATTCTCTTTGATGAGTTTAGTAGCTAAGTTCACACCATTTTCATAATCATTTTTACTCAACACATGGGCACTTGTAACTTCAGTTTGATTAAACACGGAAATCGAAATAATGGTTGTATGTGTATATATTTTATTGTTATCTATCTCTCCATCGGTTGTTGTTCCAATGACAACAGCTAAAGGCAAATAGTGTTTTAACTCTTTTGTAATCTTGGCTAAATTCTCTTTTTTTTCACCACAAAAAATTTGTACTAATATATTGGCTTGGTTAAAAAACTTTTCAAAAGGAATTAAAGCGGCTAAATCTCTGTTTTCATATTTATAATTATAAGTTTTCATGCCCTTATCATATCAAATTATTGTCAAAAAATACTCAATAATTGACCACAAAATAGAAGAATTCTGCAATGCTATTTTCATGCTTTATTGGTGCTCTATTGGCGCTATAATTCTAATGTAGAATTTCATTATCGCAAAAATCTACGGATACATTGTCTGTACATTGGTGCAAAATTCACAAAACAAAAGGAAAAAAAATGGCATATACAAAACCAACTTACAAAGCACAATATGAAAATTTTATTGGGGGAGAATGGGTTGCACCACAAAGTGGTGAATATTTTGAAAATGTATCTCCCGTTGATGGAGAAATTCTTACACGAATTCCAAGATCAAATGAAAAAGATGTTGAAGCAGCAGTAATGGCAGCAGATACTGCATTTCAATCATTTAAACACACTTCAGTTGTGGAAAGAAGTACCTTGTTAAATAAAATCGCCGATGCGATTGAAGCCAATTTAGAGAACATTGCTATTGCAGAAACATTAGACAATGGTAAAACCATTCGTGAAACACTTGCAGCAGATATTCCTTTGGTTGTTGATCATTTCAGATATTTTGCTTCAGTCATTCGTGCAGAATCTGGAACGGTATCGGATTTAGATGAAAATACCATTTCGCAAGAGATTTATGAACCTTATGGGGTTGTTGCTCAAATTATTCCTTGGAACTTTCCACTGCTTATGGCTGCTTGGAAATTAGCTCCTGCATTAGCTGCTGGAAACTGCGTGGTTATGAAACCCGCTTCCGCAACACCAATGTCAATTTTAATTTTAATGGAAACCATTCAATCTGTTTTACCTAAAGGGGTAATTAACATCATCAATGGTGCAGGTGGAAAAATCGGTAAATATCTCTCTACTCACCCAACGGTTAAAAAAGTGGGATTTACAGGAGAGACAACTACGGGTCAATTGATCATGCAATATGCCACTGAAAACATTATCCCATCAACACTAGAGTTGGGTGGAAAATCACCCAATATCTTCTTAGAATCAATTATGGATGCCGATGACGAGTTCCTTGATAAAGCCATTGAAGGTTTGGTTCTGTTTGCATTCAACTCAGGAGAAGTGTGTACTTGTCCTTCAAGAGCATTGATTCAAGAGTCAATTTATGAACCATTTATGAAAAGAGTATTAGAAAGAGTTAAAGCCATTACTCAAGAAAATCCATTGGATCCTGCAAATAAAATGGGAGCACAATGTTCAACAAACCAACAAGAGAAAATTTTAGATTACATCAAAATTGGTAAAGAAGAAGGGGCTGAATGTCTTATTGGTGGAGCAGCATATGAAAATAAAACCTATCCAAAAGGGAACTATATCCAACCAACCATCTTCAAAGGTCATAACAAAATGAGAATTTTCCAAGAAGAGATTTTTGGGCCAGTTCTTGCCGTAACTACGTTTAAAGATGAAGATGAAGCTTTAGCCATTGCCAATGATACTATTTATGGATTGGGTTCAGGTGTCTGGTCAAGAGATGCTCATCAACTCCATAAATTTTCAAGAGGAATTGAAGCAGGAAGAGTTTGGGTCAACTGCTACCACTTATACCCATCACATGCTTCATTTGGTGGATATAAAAAATCAGGTATTGGAAGAGAGACTCACATGATGATGTTAAACTCTTACCGACATACAAAAAATATTTTAACCTCTTACAGCAAATCTGCTTTAGGATTCTTTTAACAGTTTGCCATACAGTATAGGGGAAACCCCTATATTGTACTTATATTAAGGATAAATCATGGACACACGAAGAGTAATTATCACCGATGCAGCAGCATTGGTTGTTGAAAAATTAAAAGCGGAACATGGCGAATTGGTTTTTAATCAAAGCGGTGGTTGTTGTGATGGAACAGCACCCATGTGTTATGAAAAAAGCGATTTTTATGTCCCAAGCAGAAATGTTAAAATGGGTGAAATTTGTGGATGTGAATTTTTCATTGACAAAGACCAATTTGAGTATTTCAGACACTCTCAAATCATTGTTGATGTCAAAGAAGAGAAAGCAGCATTTGGAAACTCTTTTTCACTGGAAATTGACATAGGCTATCAGTTTATTACACGTTCAAGACTCTTCAGTGATGAAGAGTATAAAGCCCTAGAAACGTTAGAAAACTCAATCTAAAAGCACAACACTGAATTGTGCTCCTTTATACTCTTTCCCATTGTATGTATAGGTCACGTTTTTAATTTTGAGCTGCCCATTCATGTGCTGTTTAACAATCTCTTCACACATATAAAGCCCTATTCCTGTCCCTTGTGATTTGTGTTTGGTGGTAAAATATGGTTCAGAAACTTTATTGATAATATCTTCAGGTATTCCCCCCGCATTATCTTTTATCTTAATCACAGAAGAGTTATTGATAGAATAAATTTTTATAAATATCATTTTCTCATCATTAGAGGATTCTAAGGCATCAATGGCATTGGTGATGATATTCATAAAAACTTGAACCAACTCATTTTGGAATCCCACGATTTTTATATCTTGAAAATCCTCAATTATGTGAACATCTTTTAATTTTGGTTTTAAAAGTTCAAGACATTTTTTAACACAATCTTTGACAAAAAACTCTGATTTATTCTCTTGGGGCTTAAAAAAATACATAAAATCATTGACCGTTGATGAGAGATGCTTAGATGTGCTGATGATGGTATTAATGGTTTCATTAAAAAAGTCATCGTCCAAATGACCAAACTCTTTTTTAAGTCGTAATCCACTCGCTCCCGTGGTAATAATCGACAAAGGTTGTCTCCATTGGTGTGCAATATTTTCTATCATCTCTCCCATGGCTGCCATTTTAGATTGTCTTGAAAGCAATCGGTCTTTTTTTAAGTTTTTTTCAACTTCTGTTTTGATTCGCTCTTCAAGTTGATTGTTGATTTGGATTAACTCTTGTGTTTTTTCTTCAACAGATTTTTGCAACTCTTTATTCATGGTTTTTAGTAGTTTTTGTCGATATAAAATCGCGCCACTGATCAAAATAAACAGCGCTAAAACTTTCCACAAAAAGCCATAATCAACCTCTTTGTCATACTGAACATAGAGCCATTTATTCAGTAAATTATTCACCGTGCTGTTTCCTATGCTGTTTACGGTTTTATCTAAAATATCAAACAGCAACGTTTCATCTTTTACTACCCCTACTCTGATATTGTTGGTTTCATCGAGTTTACTTGAAATTTTTATGTTCGTTATTTTTAAATTTTGTATTTTATATAATGCCGTCGATAAAGGACTAATAGTACCAAAAACTTCCCCTTTGGAGATTTGTTTCAAAGCCTCATCTATGGTTTCAACATCGACAAATTTTATATTTTTGTATTTGCGTTTTAACAGTTCTGAAATGGCATAACCTTTGACCAACGCAATGGTTTGATGCAAATTGCTGATATCATTGTAAAAAGGTTCATTGTTTCTTGTCACCAATACAAAAGGAACTTTTAAATAGGGGTTTGAAAAATTCAGATAACTTTTTCTCTCTTCAGTCATTTGAATACCAGGAATCATATCGCATTTTTTATCTTTTAGAAATGCCAACGTTTCTGTCATGGTCTCTGTTTTAACCAAATCAATTTTTATATTGAGTTTTCTTTTAATGAGTTCGATGTAATCTGCAACAAAACCAATAGCAAACTCCCCTTTTACTCCTGAATAGGGCATGACATTGGGTATTATACACATTTTAATGCTTTTTTTGTTTTTAAGATAATCCAACTCTTTTTGTGTCAATTGTACATCTTCTGAAAAACGAAAAGGGAGAAAAAAATCCTCAATATTGATTGGATTTTCAACCAAACCCATAACATTGTACAAATCATAAATTCTTTGCACTTTATCTTCTTTGATCAATCCCAATTTTTCGTTTTTAAAATAAGAGAGTTTTTTCAAGGCATTGGCTTCAAAGAGTAAAGCCTCTTTACTCAAGTGTTGGGAGTTGTATTTTTTCAAGATAACATCTACACTCAATTTAATATGAGAATAAGCATATTGCCACCCTTTTAAAGAGGCATTTTTAAATGCATTGACATCGTGCATTTCATTATTGATTAAATTTTCATTGGTATACAAAAAATCACTGTACATATCAAAACCAAATTTTTTAGGGTCAAAAACAGTATATTTCACTCCCATTTTTTGTAAATCGTAAGGCGTTTTTGAAATGTATGCAGAGATAATATCGGTGTTTTTATTGACCAAATCATTGATATTGTGCGTGTGTTTTAAAAATTTTAAATCACTTAATTGAATATTATGCGAACTGATCATGGCTTTAAGTGAAACTTCACTGGAATCATCAATGGTGGTCATAATGCGCTTATTTTTAAAATCATTGACGCTTTTAATCTGGGAATCTTCTGTGGCCAATAACACTAAAGGAGTCGCTTGAAAAAGAGCATACAGTGCCACAATTTTTCTCTTTTTTGCACGTTCTAAAATAAGTGTTTCCCGCCCTACGGCAAAATCGATTTTCCCTTCACTGACTTCAAGTGGAATGTCTGTGCCAAATGTAAAAGGTTTGATTTCAACATCAAAACCAGCTTCTTCATAAAAGCCTTTCTCTTTGGCCATATAATACCCAGCAAATTGAAATTGATCAAACCAAGAGAGTTGTAACGTAACTTTTTTAAGCTCTTTTGCATTAAGTGTAGTGCTTACTATAAAACAGAATAAAAAAAAGATTAAAAATCTCTTGCTCAAATTTTTCCCTTGCAAAAAAAGTATATTAGTATATCCAAACATTGTCATCTTTTCATCACTAAACAAATAAATTAAAAAATATTAAACTAAAAGGCTTTTTCAAGGGATTTTCCTTGGAACTCAATCTGCTTTTTTTCAAAAATAACACGTTTTCACTCTTTATGATTTTGTCTTTCTACCCACTCTTCGTCTTGTCTTGGATCAAACTCAGAAATGATGGCACCTGAAGCCACTGGCATATGAACAAAAAGACTTAAATCATCATCTGCTATACGTTGTTTAGAGAGAGAATAGAGTGCTAAAAAAATACCTAAAAAGGCAAATATAAGGAAAATACTCTCTTGATTGATATACTTAAATGTTATCCCAATAACAATAGGAGCAATAAATGAACCCAAGCCATAGGTAAAAAGCAGTGCTCGACTGATTTCAACAATATCTTTGCTCTCATCAAGAACATCATTTGCCCGTGACAGACTCAAAGGATAAATGGCAAAAATACCCACTCCCAATAAAACGCCAAAAATATAAAACAGTGGCTTATACGCTGGCATTAAAATAAATAAAATCGCCACGAGTGCAGTAAAAAATCCACAAAAAGCAATGAGTTTTCTTCGCCCATAAGTATCGGAAAGTTTACCAATAGGCCATTGTGCAATCAACCCTCCCAAAATTGTCAATGCCATAAAAATGGACAATATCTCTTTAGAATCAAACACATAAAGAATATACAAAGGGACCATGGTAAAAAAAGCCCCTACAAAAAAACCACCTATAAAACTTCCTGTAACTGCTAAGGGAACCACAGAGTAGAGTTTTGGAAAACTGTAACGTTCAAATGGTTTGAATTGTGGCTCTTTTATTTTTGTCATTGATATAACGGTTAAGGAGAATAAAACCAACACCGAACCAATGGCAAAAATAGTATATTCTGAGTGACTGGGAACATTTAAAAGAAGTTGTCCTAATGCCGTAGATAAATAAAATATGATGGTATAAATTGCCAATATTTCACCTCTGAATTCATTGGAACTCTTTTCATTGAGCCAACTTTCTATGACAATGAGCAAGGCATAAAAACAAAATCCAGAAAGCAGACGTAACAGTGCCCAAAAGAACTCATTTATGCCCAAAGAGTGCAATAAAAATGAGATGACCATAAGAGCAGCAAAGACCGAAAAACTTCGTATGTGCCCCACATTTGAAATGATTTTTTGACTGAAAATAGAAGAGAGCATGGCGCCTAAAAAGAAAGCCGAATTGATTAACCCAATCACCAAATTCGAAGAGCCATTCTCTTTTAAAAAGATTCCAATAAAGGTAATCATCATGCCATATCCAATGGCCAAAAAAGTGATGGCAAAAAAGAGTGATGAGATAGAAATAATTGAATTTTTTATTAAATTCACGTGAAAATACCTTCTGATTAATTGTTTTAAAATTTCTTCATACTATTCAATTCAAAGTTAAAAAACGCTAAAAATAACAGTAAGCTCATAATATTTATGACCGCTTCAACTCTGTTCTTTTTTTCTACAATATAAACTCACTGCACTTGCCCTATTGGAAAATTGATACAGCGGTTTTTTCTGTATGCAGTTATATCGTAAATTAACCGAAGGGAGAGCAAAAACTCTCCCTAAATGCCATTTGCTCTCTTTTATCAATTGAGAATAAAACATATCAAATGCCCCATTTGTTATACTGTTTCTTGAAGTGAATTATTGGAAGGTTTTGCTTTCACTTCCTCTTTTCCTGTAAACTCTTTTGCATTGGTGTCATTGACAATGAGTTTTGCAAGGTTATCAGTCTCTTGGGCTATATGATGCGTTTGTGAAGCTATCATCGCATTTTGTTGGGTTTGGTGATCTAAAGAATTTACAGCATTATTAATCTGTTCAATTCCAGCGAGCTGCTCTTTCGATGCCATCTCTACATTTTTAATTAATTGTATTGTTTTAGAGATATCATCTTTGAGTGTTACGTACCCATTTATCATATCTTCAGATATTCTTTTCCCATCATTTGCTTTTTCTGTTGCTTTTAGAACAAGCGTTTTTATCTCTTTTGCAGCATCGGCACTTCTAGTAGCAAGATTTCTCACTTCAGCCGCAACAACAGCAAACCCTTTGCCCGCTTCTCCTGCTGTTGCTGATTCAACGGCTGCATTAAGACTTAAAATATTGGTTTGGAATGCAATTTGGTCAATAACGGTAATGGCATCATTAATGGCATTGACTTCTACATCAATTTCATTCATCGCTTTTGTAGTAACTGAGGCCAACTCTTCTCCTTTAGAAGCAGAGCTTGTAACGTGGGAAGCCAGATTTGACATCTGTATAATATTGTTGGTGTTATTTGAGATATTCCCCGTAATCTCCTCTAATGCAGCGGCTGTCTCTTCTAAAGCAGCGGCAGCTTCATTTGAGTTGTGATTTAAAGTATTGACATTGTTAATCAATACATGTGAACTCTCTTCTAAGGTTAACCCATTTGATTTATTTTCAATCAATATTTGACTAATGATATCAGCAAGATTATTGACACCTTTAGCGATAGCCCCTTCATCATTTTCTACTCTTGGTCTAAAATCTAATTTTGCAAAACTTTCAAAAACAGCATTAATCTTATTGATATCTTCACAAACATTTTTACATGTAACATCCAACATATTGTTGAAAATATCTTTAAGCTCAGTGAGATTCTCATCTTTGGTTGATTTTTCTATTCTTTGATTTAATTTTCCTTGCCCCACTAACGAAACGACTCGTTTAACATCTTCGATTAATTGGGCGTCTTCCTCCATAAGTGTTTTAGTATTTTCAATATTTTGGTTTACAACTTTTGTCATAATCCCAATTTCATCATTTGTATTTATATTGATTAAGGGCGAACTTTTTGTCTCTTTATTCAGAAATTTAAAAATTCCAACAAACCTTGTTGAAAATCATTTAAAGGATTTAAAACAACTTTTTTTAAACTGGTTAATATCGTAGTTGTTAAAACTACAATCAATAATACGATTATCAATAAAGCGGTATTGATAATACTTGAAGTATCATCAATAATATTATCAACAACTTTTTTATCTTCACTTATAAGAGAAATCCCAATATTTTTTCCTTCAAAATCTTGAATGGTTTTAAAGGTATAAAAATATTTATCATCTAAAAAATAGCCCTCTTTTAAAAGGGTTGAAAAATCTATTTTTCCAGCAGCATCGAAAAAGTCTTTATCATATTTCGACTGACTTAAAATGTAGTTACTTAATTTTACTTTGTCCTTCATCAATTTTGCTGTTGACTCAAATTTGTTATCTAACAACACCAAAAGATTTTCATTGTCTTTTTTAAATTGATTAATGATGATATTAAAACGTTGTAAAATTTCCAAAGAACCCAAATATGTGCCATCTTCAAGCACCGGAGTAATGGCAACCAAAAATATTCCTATATTACCAATCTCAATGGTTGTGAGTGATTTTTTTGTCTCTTTTACTTTATTAATGGTATGTCTAAAACCGCTTAAATCATCTCCAAATCTTTTAGGTTTCCAAGCTCTTAGGAAAGATTTTATATCTGCTGTATGAATGTGAATTTTGAGTTGTTTAACATTTGCTTCATTGCTAAACTTATCAGCAATCTCATTTAACTCTTCAATCGCCAAATTTCTGTTATTTGTCTTTAACGCATCAACAATATTTTTATCATTTGCAAAGGCAATGGCATTGGTAATTCCAACTTCCAATCTTCCAGCTATTTTATCCTCTAATTTAGTTATTAAATTAGCTCTTGTATTCTCATACACATTATTTTTTATTTCTGACTTGTATTGATTTAATACAATAAAACTTATTACTAATGCAATACATGAAATACTTATTATCAATATTGATAATCTTTTTCCTAAATTCATAATCGTCCCTTCTCTTTTTAATCCTATATTCCACCATTATATACCTAAAGTATATAAAATGAAATAAAATAACTAACTTTTGTGCTTAATATTTTATTCATTATTATGCATACCAATAACTTAAATTTTATTTTATTATTTTATTATGAGATTAAACAGATAAATAATTATTTTATTGGATTGTCTTTTCTGTGGGTTATTTTTTTTTTGAGTTTCTAAACTATTTTATGATTGCATTTAAAACCGATTTGACATAGGGTGATTTTTGTTTGCCGTAGTTCTCTTGATCCGTATAACCATGAGAGAGAATCTTTTTTTTAGTAGACTCATACGCTTCTCTGGCAAGAAGGTTATTTAACATATACTTTTTATACTCAATCTGTTTTGTATGTTCATCACTTCCACTTTGAATCACATGCAGATGCAAAAAATACTCTTTGCCATTAAAAATAATGGTACCATCTTTTCGTGGTCGCTCAGGAGGAAAAGGGTTTTCACTGATTTGATCTTGAAATCCAAGTGCCAACAGATGTTTCACTGCTTCGTCTAAATCGTTATTTTTATATAAAACAGATAAATCAATTATCCCTTTGCCACCAACTTTAAATGAGGTAGAACCTATATGAATGACATCAAACTGTTCGGTGCGAACAGACTCAATTACACGTTGGGCAACATCAAGATAAATTTCCGACCAAGGGTGAAAACTCGCTTCGATTTTTTTATATTTTAAGATTTTCATTTTTTAACATCTTCTTTCTTTAGCTGAATTGGTGCTTCATCAATATATTTAACAACACAATATTCTGATATTTTACTTCTTCTTGGTTTGTGATACATATATTATAACAAAATACTTCCCAATAAAAACCCTACCAAAGATATTGTCAGCGTCGAAGCGGTTGTTATGTCTTACTCTTTTTTTGTAAAAACGATTCGTCTTGATAACGTTTTTCTGACCGAACTATTCAACAACGCTTCATCAAACATCTCTCTTAAATTTTCATAATTATCATTTGCAATGATTTTATATGAATATTCAAAATGAGCTTCTTCTGGATTTTCTCTGTTTAGTACTACTTCGGTTTCAAATTGTATATCTTTTAATTCCAGTTTTTCAGCTTCTTTTTGAAGCATAATATTGATACAACTTGCCAATGCAGCTTCCAACAAGTCATGTGGTCGAGTATATTGTCCCGTCCCACCTTTCTCTTCTGTTGTATCAATAAGTAAATCTGTTCCTTCCAATTGATTTATATATTTCTGATTTTTACTGATTGATTTCATGGTTATTCCTTATTTTATATTATATATGAATTTATGAATCAGAGGTCAAGTAAGAACGACAAGCTAGCTTATTTTTTTACAAAGTTATCGTTATCACCTGAGCTCTATGCTTCTGCTCGCAGATAAAAAATCTGTTTCTATTACTGACGTTCACGATCTAACTTCCAAGTCAAATAAGCTGTCAGGCAGTAATTTTGCTTTTACTTTCTGCATAAATATTAAAACCTCTAGGGTGTAATTTTAAACTAAATAGGTTATTGTTATCACCTGACCCCTATATTTAGTTTATATTATAATAAAACCTAGTGTTATAGTTAGTAATGCAAATATAAAAAATAACATAACAAAAATATATGCTCTATGACAAATATTTCTTAATTTAACAAGACTTTTTATTTGAGATGTATTATCCTGTTCGGTAATAATCTTTTCATCAACCTCTTGTGGTAACTTTCCTAACAATGGAGCCATTGCCATAGATAAGTTTTTTAGTCCTTCTTTTTCTTGATTATCCCAAAATTGAGCCCATCTTTCATAATGTTTGACCCAAAAATCTCTATCTAAATTATCATTTTCTAACCAATCATCATAATCTAAATTCATATCGTTTTTTAAACTATTAGCAATGTCTTTAATTGAATGATGTTCTAAAATTGTTATTGGTCCAAATGTATCACAAGTTGCACCAAAACAATATCCTTCAAAATAAAAAATTATATCGGATTCTTTTTGTTGAAGACTGTAAACAAATGACCTAAATATAACAGCTGATATTATCGTTAAAAGAAAAAATACAACAGATATTTTAAGATATACTATATCAATAATTGGAGTTGTTTTTGAACTTGATAAAATAAGTGCAATAGCACCAGTTGATAAACCAGCAATCCAAACAACTACGTTATCAGTTTGCTTTTGTCTTTCAAAAGTTTCTTTTTTTAATTCAGGTAATCTTTCTTTAGTAAAATTTATGAGTTGTTCGTGAAGTTTGATGTTACTATCCTTTTTCTTTGTCTAACGCCCTAAGCAGAGGCGCGCGAATTTCGCGCGTCCGACTGTCTTAGCTTGTTAGCGTATTTATTGACCAAACCACTAAATAAGCCCTAATGCGAAAATCACAGGAACTGGAACCCTGCCAGTAAATTTAAATAAGGTTTTACCGTTTGGGGCTTTTAACTCTGTGGCTGAGTACTTGAAAACTGTTTTACCATTTGTTTCCTTAATTTCACTACCAGTAAATTTATAAATTGCAGACCCATTAGTTTGCTTAATTTCATCGCCCGTGAATTTATATTGAGTAGAGCCATTTGGTAATTTAATTTCACTATTTGTAATTTTAAATATTGTTTTTCCATTGGTCTCTTTTATTTCCGTTCCAGTAAATTTATATAATGTCTTGCCATTTGGCGCTTTTATTTCTGAATCTGCCATAAAATTCCCCTCTCGATGATTTTATTATTATTCGGCTAACGTTTGAAATGAGCCGATGAATTGCCCGCAGGGGAATTTATTGGCTCCAATGATTTGTTATAAATATTTTATCTAAAGATTATTTATAAAATTTTTCGCTTTTTTAGTTAGTGAAAATACTAAATTATTATCTTCCCATTTTTTACAATCACCACTTTGAATCAAATACCTATTTTGTTCTTTCGATAAGGAATCATAATAAATATACTCAAAACTTACTGCCTTATTTTCAACAATAAAAGATAATATTCCTTGAGAACATATATCTTTATATACTAAATTTTTAATTTTATTTGATAACTTTTTTATTTGGTACAGATTGTAATAAGTCATCATAATCCATTTGAAATTTATACACTACATGTTTGTTTTTTTGATTTGCACTTAATAATACCGTTTCACTTGTAGTTTTATTGGCATAATCTTTTTGAACTTTTTTCATAAAACTATTTAATATTTTTACCATATCCTCATCATCAGCTTGTGTAAGTAATGTTTCTATTTTATAATTAAATTTATCATTCATAGCTAATTTTATAGTATCTATTGTTCCCGTAGAATCTAAAAGTTTTACAGACCAAAAAATTAAAAAACAAATCACTATAACAATTGAATATTTTTTATTCATCAGATTATTCCTTATTTATAACTATTTATTAGTAATACATTATATACTACTTACATCTAAACTACTTAATAGTTTTACATTTAAGATGTTAACCTATTAAATATAAATAAATACCTAACATAGAGTCTTTTAAATAAAATTATTTCATATTGCAATATTTTTTATAATATTTTTAATCTTTTTATATAATTTTAATGTTAGATTACTAACGTATATCCTTAATAGCATATCATTATGTATGGATATTAATTAAAAATCGTAATAGTTTAACAAAATGATAAATATATCAGGAGTCTATTATGAGTAAAAAGGAAAGTTATTTTTATTGTTAAACCAATCTACAAAAGAGTGATTTTAGAAGTGATATTTCAAAATAAATCAAGGCATGAATAAAAAAGTACTAAGGATTTTACTTGTAGTAAATGAGTTTGTACTTTTTTATTCGTAACGCAGAGTTATGAAGAAAGAGTGCTTATAAAATCACTCTTTCAATCTTTTTAGTGTAAAAAGTGTCTTTTCCCTGAAAAATACAACGCCATCCCAAACTCATCCGCCGCTTCTATAATCTCATCATCTCTGATACTTCCACCTGGTTCAATCACACATTTCACACCCGCTTCTTGTGCGGCGTCGATGCTGTCTCTGAATGGGAAGAATGCTTCAGAAGCTAATACTGAACCGCTTACGTCAATACCTAAATCTTCTGCTTTTCGTAAAGCTGCTTTGGCGGCGTCAACTCTTGAAGTCATACCCATACCAACTGCAACCATGGCTGAGTTTTTCACGTACACTACGCAGTTTGATTTGGTTAAACTTGCTACTTTGTATGCGATTTCCATATCTTTTACTTCTTGAGTTGTTGCTGCTCTTTTTGATTTTAATTCAGAGTTTTTAACCTCATCATCTTCTACTTTATCAGCATCTTGATAAACAAATCCACCATCAACTATTTTGAAGTTAAAAACATCGTTTGCCATTTCAAGTTTAGATGTTCCTTGTTTGAACAGTTTGATTCTTTTTTTCTTGTTTAACTCAACTTCTGCTTCAGGTGTGAAGTCTGCTGCAAAAACTACTTCTAGAAAGATTTCGTTCATCTTAACAGCTAACTCTAAATCAACTACACCATTTACTGCAACCACTCCACCATATGCTGAAATTGGGTCACATCTTAAAGCTTCTGTGTATGACTCTAAAAGGGTGTCTTTAATCGCAAATCCACATGGGTTACCGTGTTTTACAATACATACGGCATTGTCATCACCAAAAGCAGATGCAATTTTAGCAGCTCCACTTATATCTCCCATGTTGTTAAAAGATGCTTCACCTTTTAGGGTGATAAATTTATTTGTAAATTGTGAATCAAACTCATACAATGCACCTTTTTGATGTGGGTTTTCCCCATATCTTGTATCAAATACTTTTGTTCCTACAATAAATTGTTTGTCACCAAAACCATTATTGAATCTTTTGTTCATGTAGTTTGCAATCATAGAGTCATATGCTGCTGTATGCTCATAGGCTTTTATCATCATATCTCTTCTGAACTCTTGTGTATTTGTATTATTTTTTAGATTGTTTAATACTAAGTCATAATCAACAACATCCGTTACAATAATAACAGAGTCGTGGTTTTTAGCAGCACTTCGCACCATAGCAGGACCACCGATATCAATGTTTTCGATAATCTCTTCAAAGTCATCAGTTTTTTCAATGGTTGCTTTAAATGGATACAAGTTTACACATACTAAATCAATACCTTCAACACCTAACTCACGTGCTTGGTCTAAGTGAGATTGTTTGTCTCGTCTGTGTAAAATTCCACCATGAATATATGGGTTTAACGTTTTAACTCTTCCTTCAAAACACTCTGGAAATTTTGTCACTTCGTTTGCTTCAATGACTGCTATTCCAGCATTTTGTAAAGCTTTATAAGTACCACCTGTACTGATGATTTCGTAACCTAATTTTACTAACTCTTTTGCAAAATTCTCAACACCACTTTTATCGCTAACACTGATTAATGCTCTCAAATTAATTCCTCTGTTATTTATAATTTTTCGTGATTATACAAAAAAAGTCATTAGGAGTCGCTTTTGAAAAAAAGTATCCACTGCAGACGTTTGAGAAAAAGAAAAATTACGGAAAGAGTAAAAAAAAGTTATGAAGATTTAAAAGAGAGCCTATGCTCTCTTTTAAAATGAGGGTACAATTATTTGTGTTTATGTTCAGCTAAAGAGATGGCATAAATTTCATCAAATGATTTCAACTCGCCACCACTGTCTTTGATAAAGTTTTCAGCCGCTTCTTTTGTAGCAAATGCATATTTACTTATTTTTGTCATTGTTCCTGGTTTATTACTTCCGTACACATAAAAAGCTTTATGCGCATCGATGAATTTTAAACTGGTGTTGTCAACAACTTTAAGATCAGTAAGGGCATCACCTTTTGCCTCTTTATCTGTAACCAAACAGTTTAAAGAACAGTATTGGTAATTGACCTCTCCTTCTTTAGAAGCATGATTTGTTTTGTAAAACATTGGAAGTGTCATACCACAAATTGGACAATGCAATTTGTTTTCACCTTTTTGAAGCATGGTTGTTTTTTCCATTGGAACAGATTGGTATCTTGTTTTTTGCATGTCACTTGAGTAGACGTTTAAACTGAACAACAATGATACAATTACAAAAAGCGTTTTTTTCACTGGGCATCCTTTTTTTTCTTTTATTTTAGTATATAAATGTTAAAGAAGTGTTAAAAAAATCACATTTTTCTTATTTAAAAATAAATTAAATATGACAACTCAAAATAGATTTGTGAGGATCAGTTAAATACTCATAACCGCTGTGCATGATATAAACACCAAAAGCAATGACCAAAAGTGAAGCAATCGTAATAAAAAGATTTCTTAACGCTATTTGTTTGAATAACCCCATAAAAAAACCCAATGAAAACATCGCAGGAATAGTGCTTAAACCAAAAATTAACATAACAAATGCACCCCAAAAAGCGCTTCCCGTACTTGCTGCTGTAATGGCAAATACATAAACAAAACCGCAAGGAAGCAAACCATTTAACATTCCAAGCAGATAAAAACTGGTAAACGTATTTGAAGCAATTAACGCATGAAAAAGTTGTTGGTAGGTTTTGGATTTGGAAAACGAGTGTTCAATTCGCGTAAGAAATTTCAATTTCCCACTCAAAGATAACCCCACTAAAATCATTAAAAAACCTGTGATTAAAAGCATGATACCACTGGTTGTATTATCAAAAGTAACCACCCCTCCCACATAACCAAATATTGCACCCAATATAACATACGTACTAACACGTCCAAGTGAATACAACACATGATAAAAAGATTGTTTTAATTTGCTGATTTTATTGTCAATTTTCACACTTGAATATGCGACTACAATGCCTCCACACATTCCAATGCAATGACCAAATGAACCCAAAAATGCAATGGTTACTATGGTTAAGATACTGATGTTTTCCATTATTGCCCCAACACTTTTTTTCTGATTGTAGGATTGGTCAAATTTTCACCCCGATACATTTTTAAAAGCATCTCATCAAACGAAATCATGCCCTCTTTTTTATCTTTGAATGCGGCGAATCCATATCCCATTGCTGTCTTTGAATTTATACTGTACCAAGCTTTTCGTGCATCGATATACCCTTCGACATCTCTTGGATAGACCCAAATAATCGCTTTATCTTTGTAATCAATATTTTTATACCACAAAGCAAAACAGCCTGAATCATCAAAAAACCAAGTATCTCCAGCGGGTGAAATGGCTTGCACGGTATCCTCTTTTTTAACAATGGTCATAGCACATTGTGTATCTTGGTAGTGATTTAACTCAATGTCAATGGGCACATGTTCCGTATTGCCTTCATGAATTACCACCATCTTTTTTTGATTGGCCATGGATAAAAAGATGACAACAATAATTAAAACAATAATTAAAACACTCAACAAAGGAAGAAATTTTTTCATACAATAAAGACCTAATTTTTTTAAAATCATATATGAACTATCTTAACAAGAAGATTAAAAGTACTGAATTTAAATGATGTTAAAGTATTAATTGATTAAGATAAACATTATCTTTAAAGTACAAAGGCGTCACTTGAGAAAACTGCTGTTTCTTTTAATCTTCACAGTTGCCACTCTTTTTTCACAAGAGATGAATCAAAATATCAAAACGAAAAAAATTTACCCCAAGGGTGAAAAAATCTATTCAAAACTGTGTCAAACCATCCATCCTGTAGATTACGCTACGTTCAATGAGTTAAAACAATCCATACAAACAAAACATCTGTGTAAACCAATGAGTGCCAGCAATTTTGAGGCGTTAACTCTTTATTTATGGGAGGTTAAAAGAGAAGAACATACACATTTTCACCCAATAACTGTAGGCGAAAAAGAGCGATGCCCCGTATGTGCAATGTTTGTATCCAAATACCCAAGATGGGTTGCACAAATCACTTACAACAATAAATCCTACTATTTTGATGGAGTCAAAGATTTAATGAAATTCTATTTCGACCCTCAACAATGGGGAGAGTACCCTTTTACAAAAGAGGAGATAAAAAGCATTTTTGTCACTGATTATTACACACAAAACACCATTGAAGGCAAAAAAGCTTACTATGTTATAGGCTCAGATGTTTATGGTCCAATGGGCAATGAACTCATTCCTTTTGCCTCACTTCATGATGCAAAGATATTTAAAAAAGATCACAATGCAAAAGAGATTTTAACGTTTGAAGATATTACTCAAAAAGGTGTTTATCAATTAGATGCATTATAAAACCAAACTCTATTTCCGTACTCTTTTTTTTACTCTGTGCTCTTTGCTGGGGCTTATCCTCTATTTAAATGCATTTCATACCATCACTGCACAACAAAAAAACGAAAAAAATGCCCTAATACGGCTTCATGGTCTACCCGATTTAGCGCTTTCTACAGAAGCCATGTATACAAGACACCGAAGTTTGAGTGATGTTTTTTCGCTTTTTAAAGAGTCTCCATCTTTATTTGAGTATTTCCCTACAACTTTTGTGTACAACTACTCAAACAGCATCAACAACACACCATCAAAGATTTTGCATGAAAAAAATTAATCTTTATTTATTGGAGTTTGCACTGAGTGCATTGCTGCGACAAAAGGCAAAAAACATCTTCATTTTATTGATTTTTACATCATTGATTTTTTTACTCAGCAGTGTGTTTTTTATCTCAAAATCAATACAAACGGAACTTAATACAACGGTCAATGCACTCCCTGATATTACCATTCAAAAACTCAAAGCAGGACGCCATTATGATATTGATGTTGCTGTTGTGGATGAACTTTTACAAATGCCCGGAATAAAGAGTGCCGTTCCCAGAGTTTGGGGGTATTACTACTTTGAAAATGCGGGGGTTAATTTCTCCGTAATAGGCATTGATGAGTTTGAAGAGCAGTATAAAGAGAGTTTAAATCAAGTCGTTGAAAAAAACGATTTTTCGCACGCATCAGAAAACAACGCCATGATTGTGGGAAGTGGTGTAAAAAAAATACTCAATGAAAACTACTATACCGACTATTTTAACTTTATTAAAAGCGATGGTACGTTTCAAAAAGTCAGCATCGCAGGTACGTTTAAAGACTCAACCAATTTAGAATCAAATGATTTGATTTTGCTACCAAGAGCATTGGCACTGAATATTTTTGGCATGGCGGAGAACTTGGCAACAGATATTATTGTTAAAGTTGCCAATCCCAATGAGGTCTCAAAAATTGCCTCAAAAATAAAGTTGCTTTTCCCTGATTGCAGAGTCATTACCAAAGAGGAGTTAAGCATATCGTACCAAAATATATTTGACTATAAAGGGGGGATTTTTTTACTCTTTTTTACCATTTCCATATTCACTTTTTTTATCATTGTTTTTGATCGCATCAGTGGGTTAAGCAGTGAAGAGAAAAAAGAGATTGGTATTTTAAAAGCCATTGGATGGAGAGTAGAAGATGTACTCAAAGAGAAGTTTTATGAAGCATTTACGCTCTCTTTTAGCGCATATATTTTAGGTGTTTTATTGGCACTGTTGTATGTCTATATCTTACAAGCACCTCTTTTAAACAATATTTTCAGTGGTTACTCTGTGCTAAAACCCACCTTTGATTTGCCTTTTGTCTTAGATATAAACAGTTTGGTATTAATCTTTTTATTAAGTGTTCCCATCTATATTGCAGCCATTATCATCCCCTCTTGGAGAAATGCCACCATTGAAACAGATAAGGTCATCAGATGATTGTATTAAACGATTTAACAAAAATTTATACACCCAATAAATACACCCAAATAACCGCCATTCAAAATATCAATTTGCAGGTGAATCAAGGTGAAATGGTGCTCTTAAAAGGGGCAAGTGGGAGTGGGAAAAGTACCATACTTTCACTTATTGCAGGGCTTTCAAAACCAACAAGTGGAGAAGTCATTGTCCATGACCAACACATCTCAAAACTGCCCGATGACTTTGCCTCAACTTTTCGACAAACTTACATTGGATTCATATTTCAAAAATATAATCTCATCCCCAATTTAACAGTACAAGAGAATATTTTGTTGCCCTTAGTCCCACAAAATTTAGAGACTAACGAGGCAAAAGCACTTTTACACGAAGTGATGACTCACTTTAAAATTGAGCATAAAAAAGATGAAATGGTTAAAAACCTTTCTGGGGGAGAACAACAAAGAGTTGCCATTGCTCGAAGTCAAATCAATCATCCCAAAATTGTCATCGCCGATGAACCCACTGCCAACTTAGACAAAGCCTTATCCTTACATTTTATTGATACATTAAAAGAGCTAAAATCTCAAGGGAAAACCATTATTGTTGCAACACACGATCCTTTGTTTTTCAACTTGGATTTTTGTGATAGAACAATAGAACTGTCCAATGGAGAAATCATTTCGTGATTCTTACACCTGAAGTACTCACCATTCTTATTTTAGATCTACTGCTGACACTTTTTTCATCTATTGCATTTATTATTGCATTAAAAATTGTTTTCAAATGGGATTTTAATGCAACAACACAACAACAATACACTTTGGAAAAACAGAGTTATTTGGGTTCAACAATTATTAAATATACCCTTTACTTAAAAATCATACTCTTTTTCTTTTTTCTCTTTACCTTAGATAAACTTTCAAGTGTTATCAATGGTGCCATGTGTGCAGCAGGGGTAGTTGATGCAACCTCTTTTGGGATTTATTTACTGCTGTTTAAAGTGCTGAATATCTATTTATTTGGCTTTTGGTTGGTGGTGCATTACTTTGATGTCAAACATCCTAATCTGCCTTTTACTCAACACAAATTTACTTTTTTTATTCTGATTTTTTTCCTGTTTCTCACTGAAATATATTTGGAAGTCAGTATGTTCGCTTCCATTGACATCGCAAAATTGGTCAGTTGTTGTGGGACACTTTTTTCAACATCTGAAAACTCCTATGTCTCATCACTGTTTAAAATCAATCAAAACTATTTCTTGATTGCTTTTTATCTCATATTTTGTATTTTACTGCTGCTTTATTTCATGAAAAACAGCTTTTTGTATGTGATATTTAATCTGCTTTTTTTAGTTGCTGCCGTTATTAGTTTGATACTGTTTTTTTCTACGTATATTTACGAACTTCCCACACACAATTGCCCATTTTGTATTTTACAAAAAGAGTACCACTACATTGGTTATGTGATTTATACTTCACTTTTTTTAGGTACTTTTTATGGTTTTTGTGTTGGTATTTATGATATGTATTTTAAAGAGAAACTCTCCAGTGAGATATTTTTTAAACGTTCCATTATTTTAAATGGATTTTATGTGGGATTGGTCTCTTATTTTGTGTTGAGTTATTATATAAGATTTGGTCTATTTTTATAAAAAAGGCGCGATGCCTTTTTTATTATAAATCTTGTTCGATGACTTGTTTGAATTTATTAAAGTAGACATCTTTAGCCGCTTCTAAAGAAATGCTTACATCATTCAATGTAATTGCATCACCACCTACGGTTCCCAGTTGTCTACAAGCAATGCCTTTACTTTGTGCAAATGCAACAAACGCATCAACATTGTCTGGTTTAACTTCAACAATGGCTCGGCTTAATGTTTCAGAGAAAATATCTTTTGAATCAGTTAACGTAATATTAGCAGTAACACCTTTTTTACCCACTGTTGCCATTTTTGCTAATGAAATGGCCAAACCACCTACGTTGATATCTTTTGCTGATTTCAACAGATTTTTTTGGTTGGCTTCAATGACCGTATTCCACAAATTAAGCTCTTTTGCAAAATCCACTTCTGGGTGAACACCAGCTACTTTTCCATACATTTTTTTCATGTATAAAGAACCACCGAACTCCCCTTTGGTTTCACCTAAAACAAACAGTATGTTTCCATTTTCTTGTAAACACGATGGCAATACTTTATTCGCATCTTCATTGACTCCCACCATTGCAATTGAAGGCGTTGGGAAAACCCCTACTCCATTTGTTTCATTGTATAACGATACATTTCCACCAATGACAGGAGTAACAAGCTCTCTACACGCTTTTTTGATTCCTTCACACGATTGTGCGAATTGCCACATCACTTCTGGGTTTTGTGGGTTTCCAAAATTCAGACAATCCGTAATGGCTTTAGGCACGGCTCCGCTCATGGCAACATTTCTACCACTCTCCATTACCGCTGCACTTGCACCCAATTCTGGATTGATGTAACAAAATCTTGTGTTACAATCTGCACTCATGGCAAGGGCTTTTCCTGTCTCTTTGATTCTGATACTTGAACCATCTAAGCTTCCAGGACCAGCAATGGTATTGGTTTGTACCATTGAGTCATATTGGCTGTAAACCCAAGATTTATCTACAACTTCCATATCTGAAAACATCGCTTCAAATGCTTCTTGGTTTGAAATGTTTTTATCTAATGTAATGTTGGCAATATCTTTTAAATATTCTGGTTCTTTTACGGGTCTGTCTAAAATAGGTGCTTGCTCAGAAACGGGTTGAACAGGTACTTCTGCACATTTTTCACCGTGCCAGAACAACTCCATGTTCCCTGTGTCGGTTACTTCACCAATAACCGCAACGTCTAATTCCCATTTTTCAAAAATGTCAATAATCGCTTGCTCACACCCTTTTTTAGCACAAATGAGCATTCTCTCTTGTGATTCACTCAACATGAAATCATACGGCGTCATCCCCTCTTCTCGCGCAGGAACTTTGTCTAAATGCATGATCATACCAGAACCACTTCGTCCTGCCATTTCAAATGAAGAAGAGGTCAATCCAGCAGCACCCATATCTTGAATACCTACGATTAAATCTTTTTTAAACAGTTCCAAACACGCTTCTAAAAGCAGTTTTTCCGTAAAAGGGTCACCCACTTGTACCGTTGGTCGTTTGCTTTCTGAATCCTCAGTAAACGCAGCAGAACTCATAACTGCTCCACCTAAACCATCTCTTCCTGTTTTAGAACCAACGTACATAACAGGGTTTCCTAAACCTTCGGCAATTCCTAAGAAAATCTCATCCGCTTTGGCTAAACCTAAAGTAAATGCATTTACAAGATTATTTCCCGCATAACACTCTTCAAACGTTGTCTCACCACCAATGGTTGGTACCCCCATACAGTTACCATATCCACCAATACCAGCAACTACACCTCTGAGTAAAAATCGGTGTTTTTGTGCTGTTTCACTGTTGCCTTCAATAGAAGCAAATCGAATGGAATTCATGTTGGCAATAGGACGTGCACCCATGGTAAATACGTCTCTTAAAATTCCTCCAACACCTGTTGCTGCACCTTGATAGGGTTCAATAAATGAAGGGTGATTGTGTGATTCCATTTTGAATACCGCAGCATACCCATCGCCAATATCAATTACACCTGCATTTTCACCTGGTCCTTGAATCACCCATGGAGCTTTAGTTGGGAAGCCATTTAAATATTTTTTACTTGATTTATATGAACAATGCTCACTCCACATTGCAGAAAAAATTCCAATTTCTACATAGTTTGGCTCACGACCTAAAATTTGTTTTATGTTTTCAAACTCTTCTAGCGTTAAAGAGTGCGCTAAAGCTATCTCTTCAAGGTTTTCTAATTTTTGCATATTGAGTATACCTTATATTGTTGTCTTAAAATTAAGCGATTTTATCTAAAAGTGTATTAACAAATCATAAAAAAGAAGAAGAAAAAGGGCCACCTTATAACCCATTTCTTAATATTTGATTATATATGTAATTTTAGTTCGATTTTTCGCACTTTTTTTATTGATTATACAAATCAATGAAAGTTTTTTATGTATAATGGTTACCATAATTTTTAAGTAAAGAAGAGAATTGTGAGAATCATCTATACCCTACTGCTTATCATAACGACTGTTTTTGGTGCTGAACTCAAAGAACTGCCTTGGAAAAAAGGGGATACCTTTTTAACATTTTTGCAAGACAATAATATACCTCAAGAGTTATATTTTAATTTAGAAAAAAATGACCGTGAGTTGTGTTCTGAAATTGTTGCAGGAGTCAACTACCAAGAGTTAAGAGGCGAAAACAATGAGCTCTTACAAGTTTTAATTCCTATTTCAGAAGAGATGCAACTGCATCTGTATAAAGAAAAAGGAGAATTCCTCTTTACAACTACCCCTATCGCATTTCAAGAGGTAACACAAACCATCTCAATACCCGTTCATTACTCTCCATATCAAGATATTTTAGATGCCACCTCCAATCAAGCATTGGCGAATGAGTTTGCACGTTCTTTTAAACGTTTGGCCAATTTTAAACAGATGCGAAAAGGTGATAACATTGCCATTAAATATACTCAAAGAATCCGAATGGGAGAGTATTATGGAACACCCAATATTGAAGCCGCTTTGATTGAAATCAGAAACAAACAAACTTACATTTTTAAAAATGAAGCGGATGGACGATATTATGATGAAAAAGGAAGAACACTGACAAGCTTTTTTATGACAGTACCTGTTGCTTACAAAAGAATATCAGACCGATTTACCTACAAACGATGGCATCCGGTGTTAAAAAGATACCGTGCACACTTAGGTATTGATTATGCCGCACCAGCTGGACGAAAAATCTATGCAGCAGCTTCGGGAAGAGTTGTTTTTGAAGGAAGAAAAGGGGGATACGGAAAAACCGTTGAAATCAAACATGAAGGCAATTATAAATCTCTTTACGGACATATGTCTAAATTTGCTGCGGGTATTCGACCTGGTAAATGGGTCAAACAAGGCACACTGATTGGCTATGTTGGAAGTACAGGTGTGAGTACGGGGCCACATTTACACTTTGGATTGTATAAAAATGGACGTGCCATCAATCCAAGTAAAATTATTCGAGTCACCAAGAATGAGTTAAAAGGAAAACAAAAACAACAATTTATTCTTTATGCAAAAGCACTCTCACAAGACTTATTAGAGACCATCAAAAGCAGACCTGAACCTTTAAATATTACAAAGATAGACAAACAATCAAAACTTAACGCTGAAGTCTAGGATACAGATGCAAACCGAAGATTATATCAAAGAGCCCAACGAACTTTTAGATAAAATCGACAGTTTGCACCCAAGTGACATTGCCTATTCTCTTAAAAAAATATACAAAACCAGTTCCGACGATTTTTATTTTGTTTTAAAACAACTGCCCGATGAAATCTTAGGGGAAGTTATTCTTGAACTGCCTGATAACTTACGAGAAGATGCCTATGGTGAACTCTCTATTGCTCAATTAACCGATGCCGTTGATGAACTTGATTCGGATGATCAAACCGATATTATTCAAGAGATTGAAGAGTTAGATAAAGCCAAAGCCAAAGAGATTTTTGAAGGACTTGAAGAAGAAGACCAACAAGAGATCAATTGGCTTAAACGTTATGAAAATGATGAAGCTGGTGCGTATATGCAAACCGAGCTTTTTTCTGCGAATATTGATGAAAAGATTGGAGACTCAATCCTTCGATTAAAGCAATTAAAAGATCAAGATGCCATTGAAAACATTCATCAAGTTTTTATTGTAAACAATGACAAAACATTACTCGCTTCCATCTCACTGGAAGATTTAATTATTTTTAACTTTGACAAAACCTATGCCGATATTTTAAGTGAAGACGAAAATAAACATAAACCGTTTAAAGTTCAAGACGATGAAGACATTGACAGTGTTGCAAAGTTTTTTGAACAATATGACTTAAACGTTGTGGCGGTTGTGGGTTACCAAGGTATGCTTATTGGGCGTATTACTTCCGATGATATCATCGATGTTATTGAACAAAATGCCACGGAACAAATTTACCAATTAGCAGGGGTTAATGAAGAGTTTGAGCACGCTGACAATACTTTCACCACAGCAAAAAAAAGAGCCATTTGGCTTTTTATCAATTTAGGAACAGCCATTTTAGCCTCTTTGGTGATTGGCCTTTTTGATGCAACCATTCAACAATATGTGGCATTAGCAATTTTGATGCCCATTGTTGCTTCTATGGGTGGAAATGCGGGAACACAAACCTTAGCCGTTATGGTCAGACAGTTAGCCTTAAGAGAAATCGATTATGAGAACAGCAAAGATGCGGTCAAAAAAGAGGTTTTAATCTCCATCTTCAACGGTTTTGTTTTTGCTCTTTTAATGGGGCTTGTAGCCTCTTTTTGGTTCTCTACGCCCATGTTGGGAGTTGTCATTGGTCTGTCAATGATAATCAATATGTTCAGTGCAGGTTTTTTTGGAGCATCCATTCCGCTTCTACTGAAAAAACTCAACATCGATCCAGCAGTAGGAAGTACGGTATTGCTGACAACCGTAACCGATATTGTTGGTTTCTTTAGCTTTCTTGGTTTGGCTAAAATTATTTTATTATAATTTTTTTATACAAAAAGAGTATAATAAAAGAAAAATTGAGTACCTCATTTATGCTAAATTCATTTTCGCCCGCTTTTAAAATCGCCATTATTTACTTAATATTGAGTATCGTATGGATTTCCACATCCGATTATGTCGTTGGGCTTATTTCACAAAATCCAGAGACAATCAATACGTTACAAACCATAAAAGGTTGGTTTTTTGTCTCCACAACCTCTTTGCTTATCTATATTTTGATTCATCGATTTTTCAAAAAAGAGCAAAAACTCAACAAACACCTAGAAGAACAAAAAAAAGATTTTGAAACCATTATTCAAGAATCTCCAACTCCCATAATGGTCTATAATGAAGAGGGAGAAGTTTTAATTATCAACAAAGCTTGGCTAGAACTCACAGGATACAGTTTTGAAGAGATTGATACCATTGAAAAGTGGACAAACAAAGCATATAAAAACAAAGCTTCAGAAATCAAAAGCATCATTGAGAATTTATATGCCATTAACAGCAGAGTAGACAGTGGTCTTGTCACTATTTATACAAAATCCAATGAAGCCATTGTGTGGCACTTTAACTCAGCACCTTTTGGCATTAAAGACAATAAACGAACCATTATCTCTTCTGCGTTGGATATTACAGAACTTGACAAAAAAAATAAACTCATTATTCATCAATCAAAAATGGCAGCATTGGGAGAGATGATTGAAAATATTGCTCATCAATGGAGACAACCTCTTTCAACCATTTCAACCATCGCAACAGGCATTGAAGTTAAAAAAGAGATGGATGATTTGGACGATGAATATATTTTAGACTCTATGAAAATCATTAACAATCATTCACAATATCTCTCTAATACCATCGATGATTTTAGAAAGTTTTTTGATAAAAACCCGAAAAAAGTGCCCTTTAATATTAAACAAAGCATTGAAAAATCATTTGAATTGTTATACAGCAGACTTCGAACAAGCCACATTCAAATTGAAAAAAACCTTTTTGATGTCTCTATTTATGGTCTTGAAAATGAGTTTATTCAAGTGATTATTAATTTGATCAATAATGCCATTGATGCCTTAGCCCAAACTCAAGATAATAAACTCATTCGTATTGAAATGAAAAAAAATGAGAAAGAAATTTGTATTACCATCAGTGATACCGGGGGTGGCATTGAACAAGAAATTATTGAAAAAGTCTTTGATCCCTATTTTACAACCAAAACAAAAAATCAAGGTACAGGTATTGGTTTGTATATGAGTGACGAAATCATCAGCCGACACATGAATGGCAAAATTGAAGTGATGAATTCTTACTTAAACTATGGAGACAGAGAGTATTTGGGAGCAAAATTTATTATTACTCTGCCCCACAACACTATTTCATAAAAGAAGAAGAGATAATAGACAAAAATTCATCTTTTGTTTTTTTCTCTTTTTTAAAAATACCTCTCAAAGCAGACGTGACTGTCGTTGAACAAATTTTTTCAACCCCACGCATCTCCATACACATGTGTCGTGCATCCACAACCACAGCAACACCTTTTGGTTTTAAATGCTCATTTAACGCATCGGCAATTTGTTCCGTGAGTTGCTCTTGAATTTGTAATCTTCTGGCAAATACATTCACCACGCGTGGAATTTTGCTTAACCCCACTACTTTTCCATCAGGAATATATGCCACATGGACTTTCCCAATAATAGGAAGCATATGATGTTCACAATGCGAATAAAACTCAATATCTTTCACCACAACCATCTCATCATTGGTTGAATGAAAAAGGGCTTTTTGAATAATCTCTTTAGGATCTTCTTTGTAACCACTGCACATAAATTCCATGGCTTTTCGTACACGCGCTGGAGTATCAATCAATCCTTCTCGATTAACATCTTCACCAATATGTTCTAAAATATTTTTTATTGAATCTTCAAATTTTTTATTGTCCATACTCTTTACCTTTTAGAAGTTCATTGTTTCACCCAAATTCCACACAGGCATAAAAATAGCCAACATAATCCAAACAACAATAGCTGATATAAGTACAAAGAAAGTTGGCTCTATGTATGTGGTAAAGGTTTTAAATGAATCGTTTAATCTTTTTTTGTAAATCTTTTCAATCTCATTGATGGTGATATCCAAAGCATTACTTTGCTCGCCAACACTGATCAATCTTAGTGTCATATCATCAAATAAAAAAGAGTTCTCAAAGGCGTATAATATTGGTTTTCCACTTTGAATTTGCTGATTTATGATTTTTAGCTTTTCACCCAGATAACAATTATTAATCAAAATTTTTGAATGCAACAGTGCACTTTGGAATTTATGTTTGTCTTCAAGAAGAATTTTTACACACAAAAAGAATTGCTGAAACGCGATAAAAAAGAGCAGTTTGCTTACTATGGGAATTTTTAATATCATCCACTTGTCTATTTTATACCGAAAAGTATAGAGATGTTTATACCGATTGAGGCAATAAAAAACAGTCAAAACCACTCCCACTAAAACAAACAAAAAGTAGTGATGTAAAAAATCTTTCAGCCCTAAAAGTATCTTAGTTGCTAAAGGCAAAGTTGTCTCATACTGTATAAACAAATACTCAAACTTTGGAATAATAAAATAGAAACAAAAAAGAATCAAAGCAAAAAGGGAAACCAATAAAATCATAGGATAACGTAAAGCATTAAACAGAAGTTCTTTGCTTTGTTGTAGGTTCTCTAAAATCAATACCAAAGAGTTCATTGCCGATTTTAAGTTGCCATTATTTTGTGCAATTTTAAAAAAAGCCAAAGGCAAAGAACCTAAGACACTTCTGTATTTTGAGAGTTCAAGGTCAAGCTGTTTTCCATTTTGTACCGATTTTAATATCACCAAAATAATCTCTTGTAAGGTCTCATTATGACTGTTTTTATATAAAATATTCAGCGCATCGCTGAAAAGAATATTCGCTTGTAGCATGATGTTTAATTCACTGAAAAAATGTAATATCTCTTTAGTCGTTACCCTTTGTCGCCACGTGAAAGTTCTTTTTTTCACCTTCTGTACACTTAAAATATTTAAGTGTGCTTTTTCCGCTTCAAACTCTTCGTAAGAGAGAATCTTGCTTTTAATTTTCCCCTCTTCTTGATATTTTATTTTATACGCACTTAACACTTGGTCACCTTATAAACTTCTGCCAAGGTAGTCAACCCTTGTTTGACTTTTTCTATGCCATTATCATGCAACTTTTTAAATCCAAGTTTTTTGGCATGGTTAATTATTTCAAACGTAGAAGTGGATTTTGCAATCATGGAAGCCATGGTTTCATCTATAAGCAGAATCTCATTTAACATCAATCTGCCTTTAAAACCACTCAAATTACACTCAGGGCAAGCGTGTGGCTCAAAACTCTTAACCCCATTAAATAGCGTCTCTTTTTTACATGATTCGCACAGTTTCAGAACCAATCTTTGAGAAATAACCGCTTTCAGTGTTGAAGCAATTAAAAAAGGCTCTGCTTGTAGGTCTAAGAGCCTATTAATGGTTGAAATAGAATCATTGGCATGCAGTGTTGCCAAAACTAAATGGCCTGTAAGAGAGGCTTGTATAGCAATTTTTAAAGACTCTATGTCACGAATTTCACCGATCATCAAAATATCAGGGTCTTGTCTGAGTACATCTTTTAACACTTCAACAAAACCCAAATTTATTTCACTGTTAATGGCAACTTGTTGAATGTTTTTTATTTGATATTCAACAGGATCTTCAATGGTAATAATCTTTTTGTTCACGCTGTTGAGCTCTTTAAGTATGGAGTAAAGAGTTGTGGTTTTCCCACTTCCCGTAGGTCCTGTTATAAGAATCAATCCTTGAGAAAAGCCTATACACTCTTTAATAGAAGCCAACATCTCTTTTTCAAACCCCAAGTTGTTCAAACTTTTATTGACACTCTTTTTATCCAAAATTCGAATAACAATGGATTCTCCATGAATGGTGGGCATAATGGAGACTCTGAAATCAAAAACTCGGTTCTTTATGGTTTTACTGAATCGTCCATTTTGTGGTTTTCTTCTTTGTGTAATATCCAAAGAAGACAGAAGTTTAATCACAGAACTGATGACCGTATAAAACGCCAAATCGAACATAAAAAAATGGTGTAACAAACCATCAATACGAAAACGTATACGAACAGACTCTTGTTGGGTTTCAATATGAATATCACTGCTGTTTTTGTCCAAAGCAAAAGCAATCAAATCATCCACAAAATTGCCAATATAAGAAGAGGAGTAGTCACTGATGCCAAGCGATTTTATATAGTTTGAGTAGATGCTCTTTTTTCTTGGCAACTCTTCTAAAACAAATAAAATTTCACTTAATGTAACCTCTATTTTTTTAAGAGGAAGATGATATTTAAGACTCAAATATTCCAAATTTGAATCATGTGTCACTGCTACTACAATCAAAAAATCATCTTTAATAATGGGAATAAATTGATTTTGCTTTAACAGGTTCACATCAAATTCATATAAAAAATCATAATCAATACTCTGCTCATTTAAGAGATTCATCGTATAACTCCAATGTTGTTATCTCATTGTTTTTACTTCTTAGCCTTACTTGGTTTAAATCAATTTTCTCAACGGTTAACTCACCCAACGCATCGTTGACTTTTAACCATTGTTCCCCAATTAAGGCTTCATCATCCACAATTGCATATAACTTTTTTCTGCTGGTTTTGCCATTGCTTTCAAAAGGGTTTGATAAGCGATTAATCGCACTTAAAATGGTACTGCTTTCTGTGGTATTGTAAACATCTTTTTCAAATTCAAACTCAATAGTCATGCTTTTAATAAGAGCATCCGAAGTAGATTTGAAGAGTAACCGTTCAATGGTATTGACACTTTTATAATGCTCACAAAAATTCACAAAATGCATTAAATTTTTAAAGTCTCCTTCCAATGTAAAGAGGTATTTTTGATTGTTCTGTTTTAAGGACATAAGCGTGAGCTGTTCTTGTTTTAAAAAGTGATTCATATCTTTCATAAATTGAAACTCATCCACGTTTACAACTGTTGCTTTTTTATTGATATTTATAGAAGCATCGACAGTTTTAGGAAAATTATAGAGAATTAAAAGAGCAATCATAAAAGGCAACAAATATAACTCTGCCCTTCTTATTGGACTTAAAAGCAGCAGATTATTCTCAAGTAAATTTAAGCGTTGCGGTAAGTTCATACTGATTCTCCTTTGTATTATAAGAGATGTTTTCGATTGTTGAAGCATAGAGTTTCATAAATTCAATCAAGGTCATTTTATGTGAGTGAGAGAGTTTTAATGTAATGGTTTTGTTATTCACTTCAACATTAATAAGTTTTAAACCATAGGTATTGATATTTTGAAATAATTTGGTCAAAGGAAGCGTTAAAGACTTTTTTTGCTTTAGTGGAGTAAATGAGCTTTGTGGTGCCATGTTTTGAGTATTGATAAAATCATAAAAAAAGAAATATCCGCATAAACAGAAAAAAATAAGCGTATTGTAAAAAACGAATCGTTTTAGATGTGTTCTTTTTTGATGGGCAATAGAGTCAAATTTTTCAAGTTTGGATTCTTCTTGTAAAAAAAGTGTTTGATAGTGTTTAAAATCACTTTCGCTGATTTCGTAGATATTATCAAGTTTCAGTTGCAAACTCTTTTGAATAAAGTTTGTTATTTCATGTTTGAGTACCAACTCTTTTAAGAGTTTAAAATAGAGCAGTTTCCCATTTTGATACAAAGCAAAAAAATTATCTAAAATAAAAACATCGGTGGTATTGCATTGGATTTGATTTAAATAAAATGAACTTAACACATAAGGAGCAATGACCTCTTCATTATTTTTTGATGCAAAGGCACAAAAAAAGTATTGCTGACTCAAAGGCAAATAAGAGGAAAAAATCTTATGAGTATGATTTAAAGGCATTTTATGTTGTTCAAAATGGGTATATGCAAACTCTAAAAGCAGTTCATCTAAGATGGATTCACTCACATCTACGGTAAGGGTATTAAGTTCTTCTAATGAAACAATATGTGTCGTTTTCACAGTTATAACCTATTTTTGATAACAGATTATAACAAGCTAACATTTAAATGTAACTTTAGTGTTACATTTTATTCAACATCGTATCCCAAATCTTTAAGGCCTTGTTTATTTTTAGTCCACCCTTTTTTCACCGAAACAAAAAGTTCTAAATAGACTTTTTTGCCACTTAACTTTTCAATTTTCAATCGGGCATCTTTCCCAATTCGTTTAATTGCCGTTGCCCCTTTCCCAATAATCATTCCTTTTTGGGTACTTTTTTGAACAATGATGGTAGCTTTTATCACATCAACATTATCTTTCTCTTCAACTTTATTGATTAAAACATCGGTTTCATAAGGAATTTCATCTGAAATGTTTTCAAAAATCGATTCACGAATAAACTCTTTATAAATATCACGTAAATGCTCTGTTGTTAAAATTTCTGGGTCAAATAAATAGGGGTGTTCTGGCAAATGTTTGACCACATCATTTAAAATATCAGAATGTTTTGTCCCTTTTTTAATTGACACAGGAATGACTGCTTCATATTTGTCGTTGTAAGCTTCATACTCTGTCATTTTAGCCAACATCTCTTCATTGGTGACGTTGTCTATTTTTGTTAATAAAAGTATGTGTTTGATGTTTTTTTTGTTTTTTTCTAAAAACTCTTCATAATATTTCACTCTGTCTGTAACGGGGGCTAAAAACAAAATTAAATCGCAATCCCCCATCGCTTTTAACGCTTCATCAAGCATAAATTGATTTAACAACTTTTCTGTTTCATGAAGTCCTGGAGTATCTATAAAAACAATTTGATCATCATTGTGCATTACAATGATATTTGATCGTTTTCTGGTTGCATTGGCTTTGTGTGAAACCATGGCAATTTTTTCTCCAACAAGCCAATTTAAGAGTGAACTTTTACCTGCATTTGGACGTCCTATAACTGAAACATATCCACATTTTGTCATTAATAATTTCCTTTAAAATTTTCAACATTATCCAAATCTACTTCGGATATTTTTTCTGTATTTCTGTTAATAAAACTGTATTTATCATTAAGTTTTATTTTTGCATAGCCATTGTAAAAATCGCCAGCATAATCATAAATAGGTTTAACCACTTCTTGACAGGACTCATCAATAAAACCAAATTTTCCACCATTTTCAACTCTGGCTAAACCTTCATGAAAAGGGTAAATCATATCGTATTTATAATCCAATAAAATATTATTATCATAATCAACACAACCCACTTTTTTATACTTTACAATTAAAAAATTGTCGTTAATATCATTGATGTACTCATATTGTGGTTTAATACGTTCGTCAAAATTGGAATCAACCAAACCAAATTTTCCATTTAATTCAATGATGGCATGGCCATTATATTCGTTTGAAATAGAGTCATAAATGGGTTTTAAAACCTCTTCTGCGTTAACTTTGATTATTCCAAATTTCCCATTTTTTAATGTTTTATAAAATTTGTCATTAAATTTGAATAACATCTCATATTTTGCATTGGTTATCACCTCACCATTTTCAGAGAGTAATGCTTCATTATTGGCAATTTTTACAACAGCAACTTTACTGCTGCAACCACAAACAAACAGAACTAAAAATAGCGCAAATAGATATTTCATATCAACTTCCTTCTATATACCATTAAGGTGTTGATTCTAGCCAAATAATGCTAAAACCTTGCGTAAATGAACTCTTACTAAGTTCGCCTTCTATAACTTAACGCCTCCAACAAATGCACCTTTTCTATCAGTGAAGATTGTTCTAAATCAGCAATGGTACGTGCAACTTTTTTGATTTTATTGATACTTCTAAAAGAGAGATTAAGATTTTCAATGGCTTTATTCAAAATGTATTCACACTCACTGCTTAAAAAACACACTTTGCTTAACATTTCGTCGTTAAGTTTTCCATTTAAGTCGTTTTGCATTCTGTGTTTTTGCATACCAAAAGCAGCAATCACTTTTTGATGCAACTGTTTCGAATTTACAGTTGAGCCATCTTGTGGAGAATTTTCATTCATGGTCACAAACAGATCGATTCGGTCTAAAAAAGGTTCAGAGAGTCTGTTTTTATATCGGTTAATCTCTAATTCGTTACATCGACACTCTTTTTTGGAACTGAGCAAGTTTCCACAAGGACAAGGATTTTGTGCAGCCACAAACATAAATTTTGTGAAATAGTTCACTTTTGAATTGACTCGACTGATTAAAATGGTGTAATCTTCTAGTGGCTCACGTAACGCTTCTAAAATGGTTTTGCCAAAATGAGGCAACTCATCGAAAAAAAGCAAACCGTTATTGCTTAAAGCCACCTCCCCTATTTTGGCACTGCTCGTTCCTCCACCAAAAATTGAAGCACGCGTAGAGGTATGATGTGGACTTCGATAAACGCGTAAGGGATTAAACTGTGGCTCTTTGGCATCAAACGATTCTAACTTGGCTTTTTCCAAAATCTCTTCTAAACTCATAGGAGGCATAATATATCGCAGTCGTTTGGTTATCATCGATTTTCCACAGCCTGGACTGCCTTCAAAAAGAATATTGTGATTTCCTGCTGCTGCAATTAACGAGGCTCTTTTGGCAATCTCTTGCCCTTTAACATCTTTGTAATCAAGTGCAAACTCACTTAAATAGTAATACTTTTTTTGATTTATCTCTATAAAATTGTAGGCAAAATCACTGTTTTTAACTCTTTTTTCCTCTTTTGAATTGAAGCGAAAAAAATCACATGTATCATTGAGAGTACTTAAGGCATAAATATTTATATTAGGAATTTTTGAAACTTTTTCAACTGATTCTTTGGGTATTACAACATTTTTAAGCAAGCCAGCTTGTGAAAGGGAGAGTATTAAAATGAATATCGAACTGGTGTCTTTGAGTTTTCCATCTAAGCCCACTTCTCCAAAAACATAAAAGTCATCAAACGTAACATTTTTCTCCTCATTAAGTGCAATAAGTAAAGCAATAGAGAGATCAAATTGGGAACCACTTTTGGCAATTTCACTGGGAGAGAGGTTAATGGTAATTTTTTTGGGAGGAAATTTAAAGTCATTGGTCAAAAGTGCCGATTTAATTCGATCACGCGACTCTTGAATGGCACCCGTTCCAAGTCCCACAATCGAGAAGGAGGGAAGCCCTTTTGTAAAGGTTGCTTCTACATCTACGCTTATTGCATCCAATCCATCAAGAGAAGCACACTTTAAGCGTTTCATCTATTGGCCTTCTGTTTTTTCCATGGCCATTTTTGAATGGATATGACTGTACATGACCGACAATGCACTGATAACAAATATCGACAATAAAAGATTAAGAAAAACATAAAAAACATCTAAGTTTATGCCTAAAAATAAAGAGAGATAGTTAATGATATATCCATATACAAGCGTTACAATAAAACAAAAGAGAGTAGGGAAAAGAATGATCACATAAAAACTCATCCATTTAAACTCTTTTGTCAAGTTCCAAGCCTCTTTAAAACTCATTTTTTTGTCCACAGCGATACTTGGCAAAACAATGGTTAAACGTGAAACAATAACCAATGCAAGAACAACACCAATCACACTGCCTATTATGACCATTTTGAACACAGCAAAAATAAACGTGAAGATAAAAATAATCCCTCCTGTAATCAGCCCCAATAAAATTGAAGTGAATAAAAAAGAGAGTTCACGATACTTAAATCGAGAGAATTCTAAACCATGCAAACCATCTTCATTTAAGAGCAGTACTCGATGTGTTTTAACCGCAATACTCACAGAGACAATAAACGTTAGCAATATAGAGGATACTGCATAAAAAAGTTCAGCACTGGTGGCTTCTTTGTTTAAAACCAAAGGCAGATATGCCTTTGTCATAAAATCCAAAAGAACCAATAAAATTACATGAGGGAGAAGTGTTTTAAAAAGTAACCACTTTTTATGCTTTACAGACGTCAGTGTAGAGTGCATAATCTTTTTTATCACAAATTTCTCCTATATTAAATAATCCATTCATATATGTATTAAAAATTATAAACGTTTTTTGATTAATTCACACTTATATTGTTACTTTTTTGATATTTTAAAATAATTTTTTACAGAGTTGTTTTTTTATTCTCTTCTTTGAGTTTTCGCTTCCACTCTTTTTCAAACTTTTTTCTTTTAATGATAGACAAGTTTTCAATAAAAAGGTGTCCCTCTAAGTGGTCCATTTCATGTTGCCATGCAACTGCTAGGAAATCTTCTACTTCCATGCTTTGTGCATTGCCATCACGATCAAAATATTCAACCTTAATGTGTTGGGCACGTTTCACATCTTCATTGTATCCAGGTACACTCAAACACCCTTCTGTGAAAATTTGAATTCCATCTTTATGTGTGATTTTGGGATTAATTGCTTCAATTAAATTCTCTTTATCTTGAATATCCTCTTCATTGGGTAAACAAATAATCAAAACATTTAAAGGAACAGCCACTTGAATCGCTGCTAAACCCACACCCGAAAACTCCATCATGGTTTCGTACATATCATCTAAAAGAGTGTGAAGTTCTGAATCGAACTTCACCACATCTTCAGATTTTTTTCGTAGCAGTGGATTGGGATAAGTAATAACGTCTCTGATCATATCAGTTATGGTTTAAAATAACTTTATCGACTAACCCGTAGTCTTTTGCTTCAGTGGCACTCATGAAATTATCTCTGTCTGTGTCTTTTTCAATCACTTCGAGTTTTTGTCCTGTTTGCTCAGCAATCATTTTGTTCAGCATCTCTTTCATTCTTTGAATCTCACGCGCTTGGATTTGAATATCGGTTGCTTGTCCTTGTGCTCCACCCAATGGTTGATGAATCATAATTCGAGAGTTTGGAAGAGAATATCTTTTCCCTTTTGCACCAGAACTGAGTAAAAAAGCACCCATTGATGCCGCTTGCCCAATACAAATAGTTGAAACATCGGGTTTAATATAGTTCATCGTATCATAAATCGACATACCACTTGTAATCACTCCACCCGGAGAGTTTATATACAAATAGATATCTTTTTCAGGATCTTCTGCTTCTAAAAATAATAACTGTGCCACAATTGTAGACGACACTTGGTCATTAATTTCACCACTTAACATAATAATTCTATCTTTTAAAAGTCTAGAATATATATCGTAACTTCTTTCACCTCGACCTGATTTTTCTACAACGTATGGAATATAGCTCATGTTTTATTTTCCTGATTTCTCATCTAATAGTTTTGTAATAACTTTGTCTTCAATCATAGACATTTTAATAGCAGGTAAATAACCAGCTTCTTGATATTGTTTTAAAGCTTCTTGTGGATTTTGCCCCATTTGCATTGCTTCATAATAGATAACTTGAGAAACTTCTTGGTCACTTACATCTACACCTTCAGCTTTAGCTAAAGCATCAACAATAAAGGTTGCTCTGACACTTTTACTTGCATCTTCTTTTAGCTCATCTCTCATTGCTTCAACTTTTGATGCATCTTCTTGTAATGCTTTAATCTCTTCTTCTTTCATGGCTCTTACTTTGCTGTTTAACGCCATGTTAATCTCTTGGTCTACTACCGTTGCAGGAAGTGCAAAGGTTAATGTTTCAACCAATTTATCCAAATATGCTGGTTTTAACTCTTCTCTGTAATAAACACTTGTTTTTTCAGCTTTGATTTGTTCTTTGATTTTTTCTTTTAATGTTTCAACACTTGCATTTTCATCATTTGGTAACATTTTTTTAGCAAACTCATCATCAATAACCGGTTCACCTTTTTGTTGTAACTCATGTAATGTCACTTTAAATGTTGCCTCTTTACCTGCTAAGTTTGCTGCTTGATACTCTTTTGGGAATGTAACAACAATATCTTTTTGCTCATCATATTTCATACCGATAACTTGATCTTCAAAACCTGGAATAAATGAACCTGAACCCAATTGTAATGTATATTTTTCAGCTTTTCCACCTTCAAATGCTACACCATCAACAAAACCTTCGAAGTCAATCACGGCATAATCGTCTGCTTTTGCTGCTCTTTTTCTTTTTAATTTTTCAACTGGAGCAGAAGATGAAGCGATTTGAGTTAATCTTGCGTCAATCTCTTTTTCAGTCACTTTTTTTGTTTTTACATCTGGAACTAATGCTTTATAATCACCTAAATCAATAGTTGGTCTACAAGCGACTTTAACTTCAACGTCAATAGACCCATCTTCTTTTTTATCAAATTTAGAGATGTTTGGTTCACCAATCATATCTTCATTTGTTAGGTTTAACTCTTTTAGTGCTTCTGCAAATAAAACTCTTAAAGCTTCACTTGTTGCATCTTCTTCTAATTTTTGTCCATATCTTGCCTTAACAACAGCAACAGGAACTTTCCCTTTTCTAAATCCAGAAACATTTAAATTCTTAGATGCTTCTTTAGCTACTTTGTTAAGATTTTTTTCGATCTCTTCTTTTGCGATTGTACTTGTAATAACCGCATTCGCTGAATCGATTTTTTTTGCATTAAATTCCATAGAATTTTACTCCGTTATTATAAATTTTTAGTGATTTTATCTAACTATTACTAAAGCTTTAATAAAATACCATTTTTACTAAGGATAATGTGTTGCAATTTCTATACCCCAATGTTTTGTTGTTGATGTTATTACCCATTATTTTACTCATCTTCTTGCTCAATACCAAAAAAAGTGCGGTTCAAAACTATTTTAACGAAGAGATTTTAAACAAAATTTCTGCACAAAATAAAGGGTTATCCAAAGTGACTCGAAACTACCTCTTTTTTATTGCATTAATTCTATTAACTCTCTCCCTTGCCCGACCCGTTATGAATGAAAAAGAACAAAATATTTCCCAAGAAACCATCCCTATTGTGGTTGCCATTGATATTTCAAAATCGATGTTGGCTCAAGATATCTACCCCAACAGACTCAGCCTTGCCAAAAAGAAACTTCAAAGGCTTATCCAATACTCAAAAAACAACTCTTTAGGGGTAATACTTTTTGCTAAGTCATCGTTTATACTCTCCCCTATTACCAAAGATTTTAACTCTTTAAACTATTTGGTTGAAAACCTCGATACTGGTTTAAATTTTGATGGCGGTTCCAATGTAATGTCCATGCTTGAAACATCAAAAAAACTGCTCAAAGAGTACAGCAGTAAAAATTTAATTGTATTGAGTGATGGGGGGAATAAAGAGGATTACAGCCAAGAGATAACGTATGCAAAAGAGAATAAAATTAAAGTATATTCCATTGCGCTGGCAACAGACAAAGCCTCTGCCATTAAACTCAAAGAGGGGTACCTCACAGATAATAAAGGACAAATCGTTACAGTAAAACTCAATGAACACATCAAAGAGCTCTCAACTAAAAGTGGCGGTGGTTATATTAACTACTCACTCAACGACAGTGACATCCAACAAATTCTAAACGACATCAACGCCCAAGCACAAAAAGAGAAAACCACTCTGACTAAGTATAAAACCTATACTGAACTCTTTTACTATCCAATTATTTTTGCTATTGTGTTGCTCTTTTTTGCGTTTTCTTCATTTCCAAGCTTTAAAAAAGGCATACCTTTATTGCTGATTTTACTTTTCAGTACACCAACGCAGAAACTTTATGCCTCCATTTTAGATTTTCAAACACTCAACGAAGCCAAAAAATCGTATGAAAATAAAGCGTATAAAAAAGCTTCAGAAGATTATGAAAAAGTCGTATCCAATTCAGAAGGGTTTTATAATCTGGGCAATGCGTATTACAAACAAGGCAATTATAAAAAAGCCTTAGAAAACTACGATAAAGTGATTACCCAAGATAAAGCATTTGAAGCCAAAAGACTTCATAATTTGGGCAATACGTATGTGAAGTTAAATGACTTAAACAGTGCAAAAAAGATGTATGAAAAAGCCTTAAAACTGAACAATGACCCACAAACCAAAGAGAATCTTGACCTTGTCAATGAAGCATTAAAAAAGCAAGAGAAAAAACAAAACGAAGAGAACCCAAAACAGAACCAAGAGAATAAAAATCAAGAAAAAAACAACAACTCTCAAAATAAGCAAGACCAAAATAAACAACAAAACCAAGAGAGTCAAGAGAACAAACAAAAAAATCAAAAAAACAAAGAGTCTCAAAACGACTCAAAAAACACTCAAGAGAATCAAGAAAAAAGTGAAGAAGGCAAAAAAGAGAGTAAGCCAAAAGAAGAACAAAAAGCGTCTGCTAAAAATCAAACCATCAAAGAGGATGAACTCTCAAACTTAGAAGAGAAAAAATGGATGGATATTTTACAGAAGAATCGAACCAAAACTTTTTTAAGAAAAGTGAAAAACAAAAGTGACGAAGAGAGCTCTTCGACACCTTGGTAAAAAATCAATAATTTTGAGATTTTCTCATTTGCAGTAACTCTTTTTGAACAGAGATATTAATCTCCTCTTTGGGTTCAAAATTTAACGAATAGTTTCTGCCCTCATAATCCACAGAATTGAGTATAATTTTCATTGCTTCAAGACGAGCGAGATGTTTGTTATCACTTCTTACAATATTCCATGGAGCGCTTCGCGAACTTGTCCGTTTGAGCATCTCATATTTTTTTTCAGAAAATTCACCCCATAAATCTTGCGCTTGCATATCTACTTCTGAAAATTTCCAGTGTCTTAATGGGTCATTGATTCGTCGATCAAATCTTTTTTTCTGTTCTGCTTTAGAAACTGAAAAATAGAGTTTGATTAAAATCATCCCTTGTCGTACTAAATCTTGTTCAAAATTCACCACATCTTCCATGAATATTTCATACTCTTCTTGAGTACAAAAACCAAAAATTGGTTCTACCATGGCTCTGTTATACCATGATCGATCAAACATTAAAATCTCTCCACCGGTAGGAAAATGTTCGATATATCGTTGTAAAAACCATTGATTTCGTTGTGTTTCAGTGGGTTTACCTAGCGCAACTACACGGTAGTGTTTGTTGTTCATATATCGTGTAATCCGTCTGATTGCGCCACCTTTTCCAGAAGCATCTCTTCCTTCAAACAGTATGATCATACGTTTGTTGTGTTTTTCCAAATGATCTTGAAGTTTAATCAACTCAATTTGATAATCTTTTAACTCTTCTAAATCATATATTTTTTGAATACCATCTTTTAACACATCAATATTGACATTTTTATACTCATTTCCTAAAACGGATCGCAAGAATTTATTTTCATCTTGCAAGTCAGAGATACTTTTATCCAATTTTACCTCATGCGTTTTTGCATTAATGGTAATATCTTTGGCATTGATGTTTGAGTCAAAATCTAACGATGTTTTAAATTTTTGTAAAAGTGTAATGGCACTTGCTTTGGTTAAATTATCTTTTTTGGTATATCCTAAAACTTTTACATAACGTTTTCTATTGTGTTGAAATCTTGCAATATATTTTTTTCCGTAAGTAGGATGTGATACTTTAGAGATATATAATCCACTAAAATCTGTTTTGCTAAAATCATTTAAATTCATCTATTTACCTTTTTTCCTTTCTAAACGTTTGATTTCACTTGAGGCGTCGATTAAAATCTTTTTGTCCACAATTAAACTCTCTTTAGAAATTTTATGTTCGTATTCAATTTGTCTTAAAATATGTTTGATACTGTTGATTCTTGCTTTCTTTTTATCATCACTTCGAATGATTGTCCATGGTGCAAGATTGGTGTGTGAAGCCTTCAACATGTTATATTTTGCTTTTGAGTACTCATCCCAAAGTTTCTGAGATTTTTGATCTACAGGTGTGAGTTTATACTGTTTTAAAGGATCCACCTTTCTTTTCTCAAATCTTTTCTTTTGCTCTTTTTTTGAGACTGAAAAATAGAACTTAATTAAAATTATTCCCGATTTGACAATCATATTTTCAAATTCAGGCACATCTTTTAAAAACTCTTCATTCTCTCTTGGTGTACAAAAACCCATAACAGGTTCAACACCAGCACGGTTGTACCAACTTCTGTCAAATAAAACGATTTCTCCGGCACTTGGAAGATGTTGCGTGTATCGCTGAAAATACCATTGTGTTTTTTCAACATCACTTGGTTTTTCAAGGGCAACAACTCTCGCACCCCTTGGATTAAGATGTTCAGTGATTCTTTTAATCGTTCCACCTTTACCCGCAGCATCTCTTCCTTCAAAAATAATAAGAACTCTTTGTCCATTTTCTTTGACATGATTTTGAAGCTTTAAAAGTTCGATTTGAAGTTGTGTCAACTCTTTTTCATATAAAAGAGTCTCTTTTCTGACCCAAATTTGTACTTTTGGACCATTATCATCTTTCTCTTCCATTACCTCTCGAACTCTGTCTTTTTTTTCATAATCGTGTTTGATAGATTTTTCACTGTCAATCACTTCCATGTCAGAAAACTCGTCATTAATTATATTTCTTTCGTGTCCCACTTTAAAACCTTTTATTTTATGAAAGTCTGCACTTATATTCATTGTAACCAAAGTTTTTTACAATTTGGTAACAACCATCCTCTTTAAGAATTACGATACTAGGGAGGTTGATTCCATTAAAGGTAGTCGTTTTCACCATCGTATAATGTATCATATCTTCAAAAATAATTTTGTCTCCTACTTCTAAAGGTGTGTCAAAAGAGTAATCTCCCATGACATCGCCTGCCAAGCAAGTATTTCCACCCAATCTGTAGGTGTATGCCTTTTCATTGGCAACCCCACTGTTTCTGATGTCAGCTCGATACGGCATAGCCAAAGTATCGGGCATGTGCGCCTCAGCAGATGTATCTAAAATGGCAATTTTCATTCCATTGTCCACAACATCTAACACCGTTGCAACCAAAACACCTGTTTTCCAACCAACTGCTTCACCGGGTTCCATATAAACCTCTAAATGTGGATACCGTTTTTTAAAGGCGATTAAAAGTTGAATCAACCCCTCAACATCATAATCAGCTCGTGTAATATGATGACCTCCACCAAAATTCACCCACTTCATGTCCGGTAAATATTGACCAAAGTTTTTTTCAAAATTGGCCAAAGCACCCTCAAGCGCATCGACATTTTGTTCGCACAGAGCATGAAAATGTAGACCTTCAATGCCTTCAAGTTCACTCTCTTGAAAATTAGCTTGGGTAATTCCCAAACGTGAAAAAGGGGCACACGGATTATATAAATCCACCTCCACACTGGAATACTCAGGATTTACCCGAAGTCCACAAGAGGTTTTCCCTACGGCACTACTTTTAAAACGCTTGAATTGTGCAAAAGAGTTAAAGACCACATGGTGTGAGAGTTCAACGATTTGTTCTATCTCTTCATCTTTAAATGCAGGTGAATAGGTATGCACCTCACCTTTAAACTCCTCTTTTGCCAAGAGTGCTTCATTTAATCCACTGGCACAACACCCTTTTAAATACTCTGCGCACAAATCAAACGTTGACCAAAGGGCAAACCCCTTCAAAGCCAAAAGGATTTTAATCCCCGATTCATCTTGAACTCGTTTTAAAAGCTGCAAATTTTTTCTTAATAACTTCTCTTCGCAAATAAATGCAGGGCTGGGCAACGTTGCTATATTTTCTATTCTCTATTCCTCATCGTAAGGTTCAAAATTCTCTTTAGTAGTACCACAATCTGGGCACTCCCAATCATCAGGGATGTCTTCAAAAGGTGTTCCTGGGGCAATACCACCATCGGGGTCACCTAATTTTGGATCATAAATATAATCACACAATGTACAGATATATTTTTGCATAATAGACTCCTTTTTAAAACATTCGTTTATTATACTACTGATTCATTAAATATTGCTATTAAACTCAATCAATCTCAACTATTTTCCAAGGAAGACCTTGTGTCATCAACTCTTCCATAAATGGTGTAGCATTGAACTCTTCAATATTGAATACTCCTTTGCCATCCCAAAGACCTTTGTATATCATTTTTGCACCAATCATTGCAGGCACTCCAGTAGTATAACTTACTGCTTGTGCGCCTGTCTCTTTATAACACTCTTGGTGGTCACAAATATTGTAGATGTAAACTTTTTTCTTTTTCCCATCTTTTAAGCCTTCAATGATACACCCAATGTTTGTTTTTCCAACGGTTCTTGGCCCTAAGCTTGCAGGGTCTGGTAAAAGTGTGGTTAAAAACTCAATTGGAATGATTTTTTGCCCTTTATGTTCAACGGGTTCAATGCCTAACATTCCCACATTTTGTAAACAATTCATGTGTTGGATATAACTGTCTCCAAATGTCATAAAGAATCGAATTCTTTTCAACCCTTTGATGTTTTTTGTCAATGATTCTAACTCTTCATGATAGAGTAAATATGAAGGTTTCACTCCCACTTCTGGATAGTCATGATCCACTCTGATTTCCAAAGGTTTGGTTTCAATCCATTTGCCCTCTTCCCAATATCTTCCATTGGCGCTGACTTCTCTTAAATTGATTTCTGGATTAAAGTTCGTTGCAAATGGGTAACCATGATCACCTGCATTACAATCCATAATATCAATATAGTTGATTTCATCAAAAAGGTTTTGTTGCGCATACGCACAAAATACACCTGTAACACCTGGGTCAAATCCACTTCCTAAAAGGGCTTTAATCCCCGCTTTCTTAAACTGTTCATCTCTTGCCCATTGCTCTTTGTACTCAAATTTTGCTTCATCTGGGTGTTCATAGTTTGCTGTATCCACATAATCAACGTTACATGCTGTACACGCATCCATAATGGTTAAATCTTGGTAAGGCAATGCCACGTTTAAAACCAATTTTGGATTCACTTTTTTAATGAGTTCTACCAATGCATCAACACTGTCTGCATCTACACTTGCAACATCAATATCCACACCTTGATTTTTTTTAATATCTGCTTGAATGGATTCACACTTACTGATGGTTCTTGATGCCAATGTAATCTTTTCAAATGTATCAATATTCATAGCACACTTTACAGTTGCAACACGGCTAACACCACCTGCACCGATAATTAAAATACCTTTTTTACTCATAAAAATCTCCAATTAAAATATTCAATATTCTATCTAAGAAATGATTTAAAAATGGTTACAATTTTATATTGCATTTTAAAGGTTAACTATTTTCAAGCCATCTTGTATAATTACAATAGTTTAGATATAATTCTCTCTTCGTTTATTTTAATGGGAGTGTTATGGCTTCGATTAGAGCAGAGAGGATCAGTTGCATGTAGGTCTGAACCGCCTTAAACCGTTCAAATTTTTTAGACGCAAACAATACAAATTACGCTCCAGCTTACGCTAAAATAGCATAAGTTCACAATTCAGGACTCCCCTTAGGGGTTGAGGCCTTGGAGGTTCACTCTGTAGATTCTATCTATGCAGGTTACAGTGGATTCACCCAGATAGATTATCTTTTTGGTATTGATTGCCCCATTAAGAGACATTTTAAATCTTAGCTTTATGATTGCCTTGCGGGCTGAGCTGTTATAAAGTGAAACTTTTCAACCCCTCTAAACATGTAGACGCTGGTAGTATTTGTTTTAAGACACGGGTTCGACACCCGTCACTTCCACCATTTAAAATTTCCACAGTAACTCTTAAAAAAGGGCTGTGAAATTTTTTAAGTTAATACATTACTTGATACTTAATATAGATTCTATCTCTATCATTTTTACTTTTTACATATCGGATTAAATACGTAAAAATTGCACTCTCTATTTTCATTAGTATAATCTTCATCAATTTCTAAATCACAAGATAAATCTTCATAAATGGCTTTATTATCTTTACACAAAAGAACTACAGTAATTTTATTCTCATACCTTATCTTTACATCATAATCTTTAAAGTTTTCCATTAAAATAGTATCTTTATTCATAAGAAACTCTTTTACATTATCCACTGCAATGCCTCTTTTTTCAATGGCATTATTTGCTCTTTTAGTAAGAGTATGTAACTTAGGTTTTAATTCAAATAAATCATCACTTTTTAAAGAGCATCCAATAATTAAATTAGTTGCAAAAACAATCAGTAAACTTCTTAGTAATATTTTTTTCATCTTATTTCCCCTTATGCCCAATATTGTAATTGACCCGATGATGTTCTACCATTATCTAAGTTCCAATCTGCAAAATATTCTAAATGAGTAGTCCCATTACCATATACTGCTTCATCTAAAACTTTCCAAGTTTGCTGTACTTGAGATACAGCTTTATTGAATATATCATCATAGTGCATTGTTTTATTACCTGGTACTTTTAGATTTTCAATATATTCTTCTTTATTGACTTCATCAAACTTAGGATATATTGTTCCGCCATCCAATCCTATTACATGTCTTGAAATAGTTGGAAAATTTTGTGTTTCTTCAATTTTGGATACTAAGAAATGAAACCTGCTGTGCCAAGTATCAAAATCTGGTTTATTGATTGCGTACTCTTCACTGTTCAACTCTTCTAACATTTCCCCCCATACAAAAGAAACAACTTTATTTAACTCACCCATATTCCCATTATTACTACACTCTTCACCAAACAAAGATAACTGTTCTGTTTCTGAAATCTCGCCATAACCTGTAATTTTTTTATAGATATATACATCTTGGTGCATTTCACAATTCCTATGAGCTGCTTCATGTCCTTCATATGTTCCAACTTTTAGTTCAACTACAGGATGAATCACTACATCCGTAACTATATGCCCTGCAAGTCCACATAACCATGCAAAAGCTCTTCTTCTGTCCTCTTCATCTTCAATAGCTTTAACCTCCTCAATACCTTTTAATATAAAAGATTTTGTTTTCATTTCTAAGTGCATTAAGTCAGCCCATTTTTTGTGTTTTTCAGTGATTGCCAAATAGGGATAATCTGGACTCACTGACCCTAATTCAGTAAAAGTTGAATAATCAGCCAAAGCAATAAATGCATCATTACTGAGACCCAATTCTTCCAATTCATTTTCAGTAAATGCCTTATTTACTGCCGTTATATGTGCATATGCTCCTGCCATTTTCACTTCCTTCAATATTGTCATAATTTATTATCGGTTGAAATACTATATTGTAATAAAAACGTTACTATTGTACTATAATAATCTTGAAAAAATTATTTTAATAATTATTTTAATTAAAAAAATGAAAGATGTTTAAATCAGTGTTCAATAGTTTGTACACTGTGTCATTTTAACTTTTAGCCCTTATAAATTCAGCCTCTTTAACACTTAAAATCCAAACTCTCATTTACACTTTTTGACAGAATATGTTATAATCTTCAAAAAATAATCAAGGATTTAGTGTGCCTATTGTTATTCCTAAAAAGCTTCCTGCATTCAAAATTTTAAACCATGAAAACATATTTGTTATGAATGACACGCAAGCGAGCCATCAAGATATTCGACCGTTAAAAATTCTTATTTTAAATTTAATGCCCAATAAAGTCGATACCGAAACACAACTGTTGCGACTTTTAGGGAATACGCCTTTACAAACGGAAATCACCCTTTTAAAAACAGCTACGTATCAATCTAAAAATACCTCAGAAGATCACTTAGAGAGTTTTTATAAAACCTTTGATGAAGTCAAAAAACACACATTTGATGGTTTAATTATCACAGGAGCACCCATAGAAACCATGCCATTTGAAGAGGTCTCGTATTGGAATGAATTGACTGAAATTATGGAATACTCTAAAACCAACATCACTTCAACACTGCATATTTGTTGGGGTTCACAAGCGGGCTTGTATTATCATCATGGAATTTTAAAGTATGAACAAGAGAAAAAAACCTTTGGTGTTTTTGCCCATGAACTCTTTAATAAAACCAATCCATTATTAAGAGGGTTTGACGATGAAGCGTTTATTCCACACTCAAGATATACGACCGTATTAAAAGATGATATTGAAAAAGTACCCGAATTAGAACTGCTTTTATACTCAGAAGATTCAGGGGTGTGTTTGGTTGCTTCACAAGACAGAAAACATGTCTTTATGAGTGGTCACTTGGAGTATGATTATGACTCTTTGCAAAAAGAGTATATCAGAGATGTCGAAAAAGGTCTTGAAATTGACATACCAAGAAACTATTTTAAAAACGATGACCCAAGCAATGACCCCGTTGTAAAATGGCGTTCAGCTGCACACCTTCTGTTTGCCAATTGGCTCAATTATTATGTCTACCAAGAGACACCTTTTGAATTAAAATAAAACTGCAAATCGCAAACGTTATTTCCAGATTAAATGACGCTCTTGCGGTTGTGCATACAAATACCCTTGTGAGTAATCAATACCCAAGATATTGATTAATTTTGCCAACTCTTCGTTATCTACATACTCTGCAACAGTTTTTATGTTATTCATTTTTGAAAACTGAACAATGAGTTTAATCAGATTGATGTTATCTTTGTTGTTTAAAAGATTTTGAATCAAACTGCCATCTATTTTAATAAAATCAGGACGAAGTTTAAGAATATTGTTCCAGTTTGAATACCCTGAACCAAAATCATCCAAAGCCACTTTTGTTCCAAATGCTCTGATTTGTTCAGTGAATTTGAGTAACACATTATAATCCATGATATTTTCAGTCTCCAAAAACTCAATCGTCAATCGTTTTGCCACATTTGGGTAAGCATTAAGCATTTTAAAAATATAGGTATTGGTCCCTTCATTAATAATATCAATATAAGACAAATTGATTGAAAATTCATCAGAAGTATCTTTAAAGTCATTGAAGCTGTGTTCTATAATATCTTTTGTAATTTTGTGATAGAGCTTGAACTTTTTTGCCACATCAATAAAACAATCAGGGGTGAGTAACGTATCGTTTTGTTTTATTCTTGCAAGCGCTTCATATTTATAAATCGATTTACTTTTATTGTCATAGATGGCTTGATAAACAGGAATGATATTTTTTTGAGAAAATCCTTTTTTGAGGGCATCAAGCATTTTAAGTGAATTGTGTTGAATGGCAATATCTTCAGTGTATTTATAGATGCTTTTTTCAATAGAATTTCGTGCAAAATGCAGTGCCGATACAGCGGTGAGATATTTGGGAAAACAACTGGAATACGCAAAATTCAAATGCACCGTAAATTCATAATCATCAAGTATAAAATTTCTCTTTTCAAACAGTAACCTAATGCGTCGAAGTGCGTGTTTTATGTTGATTTCGTTGCTGTAAAAGGCAAACTCATCCCCATAAATTCTAAAAAGTTCTTCATTTAAATTCTCTTTAATGATACGTTGAAGCTCTTGTGCAATTAACACCAGAAGTTTATCTGCTTTTTCAAATCCCAAATATTTATTAAAGACTGAAAAGTCAATGATATTAAGCAGTACAACATATTTATACTTCTCTTCGTCGTAGTTTAAAAAAGCATTTCTATTTTTTAAAGAGGTCAGCGTATCGGTTTCATGAATTAATGTCAGCTCTTTTTTGATATTTTTTAAATCACTGTACTTCTTCAAAGCATAAAACGCCACAGCAATTAACATCGACAAAAAAATAACAAAGAGTTCATCAAAGTTATACTTTTCGTAAACACGTGTAATGGTATACACGTTTTCAAACACATTATAGTATATTAACAGAGGGGCAAGAACTACAATGATACATATAAGAATTATTTCATCAAAATTCTTTTTAAACATACCTAACCTTTTTCATAAGTTTGTATTATAGTATATTTTTTTAAATTTAAACTAAGAAATAACTTTTCTTTAATCCAATTCGTCGTTATATTTAATATGCAATCGTTTTATCTTTGTGCTCAATCAAATATCCCGTTGTATTTTTTGAGTGTTGAAAGAGAGTGGGAGAGTTATATCATTTCCCCTAATGGCTTCAAATGCTCTGTTTAATGGGACCAACAAAAGTTGTTCTCTAAACAGTAGTGGTCACTTAACTCTTTAATAGTAATTTTTGAGCTCACTTCTACTTCAAAACTGTTCTTATAAAAGATATAATCCAGCATCAAATTTTCCTCTTCATAGGTGGCTTGTTTATTGACCGAATTGTATCCACATCTTTTTATTCGTTTAATCTCTTTGGAGTTTTCATTGGAGTTCATATCGCCACATATCATAAGCAAATCACTTTGATAGTTTTCAAGTTTGTATTTTATAACCTCAATTTGATTCATTCTTCCCAAATGGCTTAAATTGGATAAATGGGTATTGACAACAATAATTTTTTTATGATCTACTTCAAGTTGAACCATTTGAGCACCTCGTTCATCCTCTTCATTTTCATTAAAACAGATGTTTTCTAAAAGCTTTATTTCATATTTTGATAAAATGGTTAGGTTTGAAGATGATTTTTCCCCAGCTCGTTTTTTCAATCGTAATGGTAAGGTTATTTTATTAAAATTTAACGTTTTATTGATGGTGTTGCTACTTGAAAACTGTCTGTCTTCATAATCTTCTTGCAAACAAATACAATCGATATGATTAAGTTTATCTCCCATTTTATGAATTCTTTTAGGAAATTTTCCACAATTCTTCCACAAATTATATGTTGCTATATTAAAATTTATTTTCATTTTTTACTCTTTATCAATATAATAATTACGCTTATTCTTGTCTGGTTCTGCAGTGATATATCGTTTGATAAAATGGGTTTTTATTTTATTTTGAACCCAAACTCCTTTAAACCATAAGTTGCAATTATAAATTTGCTTAGTTACAAAGAAATTACAACTTATTTAGGCAACGCATAAAGAATAAAAAATCTTTTCAGAAAAATTAAATGACAAAAAAATGACACTTTTTGTATCCAAAGTCAGCTTATTTTGTTATAATAAATCAAATAAAACTAAAAGGAGCTTCTATGAATTCAATGGTATTAAAGACTGTGCTTATTGTAACGCTGGGATGGACAATCTCTTTTGCAAGCAACTATGACTTAAATGGTATGGGTGTCGCTATTAAATATGTCGATGACAACGACAAAGTCCACAATTATGTCATTAAAAGAGACCGTGAAGAGTTGGGATGTACCAAAGTCAATGGAGCCGATCCAGAAGTCATTTGGAGTGGAGATTATGCCAATGCCAATGTCCCTGCAAAATGTAAAAAAACGTTTGTAACAACCGTAGGGAAAATTGCTCCTATTACTATTGCCAAAGGGATAGAAACCGTAGGAGAAATTGAAGTTATTGACTTTATGATTAAAGCTCAAACAGATAAAAACATGCTCTTAATAGATGCAAGAATGCCAAGTTGGTTTGTAAAAAAAACCATTCCAACCGCTCAAAACATTCCATTTAGCTCTTTTGATCCTGAAAAAAAACCTTTTGAATTTTCAGATACCTTAGAACTATTAGGAGTGGAATCAAACGATGGAGTTTATGACTTTTCAAAAGCAAAAACTTTACTTCTTTTTTGTAATGGTGCATGGTGCCCACAATCAACTTGGGCAATTCAAAACCTCTTAAAAATCGGTTACCCTGTTGAAAAACTCTCTTGGTATCGAGGGGGAATGTATTCGTGGACACTCTTAAATTTGACCACAATAAAACCTTAAAACATTTGAGACTATGTTAAATAGTCTCAAATACCTTGTTCATATCCTCTACAATAGCAGCATCAATTTTATAATTTTGAGCAAATACGCTCATAATTTCAATGGCTTCTTTATGTGAAAATGCTTCGTGATAACTCTTTTTAGCTCTTAACGCTTCATAAATCACCAATGCAGCCATTAATCTGTTTTTCAAACTCAACGCATTGGCTTGTATAAAATAAGGATAACCACTGCCATCAAGATACTCATGTGCCGTAGAAGCTAAAGTAGCAATATCACTAAAGCCCATAATGGCACTTAACGCTTTTTTTGTATAGTAAGGATAGGCTTTAACCTCTTCAAACTCATTGGGGTTTAAATCCGATTTTTTATGCAGTATCTCTTTAGGAATCATCAATTTCCCTATATTTTCTAATGAGACAGCAATAAGAAAAGTCTGTTTATCTTTGTGTTCAAATTGATAATATTCACACATTAAAGCAGCTTTTTCAATAATCTTTGAATGCACGTCCACAAGGGAAGTAAAGTGTGAACAAATGGCTAACATTTTTTCAAAAGATACAATGGTTGTAAAATCATTTAAAGAGACATATATAAATTGTAACATCTCATTTTCACTTTGCATATCCAACCAAAAGCTCGGCTGTGTTGCCAAGTCTAAAAAAGTATCACACAGTGTTTGCATGAACAGTTTATTACTGTTTTGTTTTACAAACTCAACAATAGCAACACGGTTTTCAATGGAAGGTTTTGAAAAATCAAATCGAGTGTCAAGTGTGTGCGCAAAAGAGATAAGTTGAGAAAGAAGTGGAATCTCTTTGGCTTTTAAACCAAATAAACCTGTTCCATTATAATACTCTTGTTGATACTTTAAAACATCTTCACATGGTTGTAAAAAAGGGAATGATGAACATATGTCAGATGAAAGTTTACAACACTCTTTTTCATTTTCTGTCACATTTAAAGCCAAATGATGGGAAAGAGAATACGCACACAAATCAGCCAATGAAGGAGCATCTAATTTTAACATTATCCCCAATTTTAAACTCACAAATGCAATGCGTTTACTGTGGTGGGGTGACGTTGTTAAACGCTGCGTTTCAACACCATCTAACAAAGGAGAAAGTGCCAGTGCAAAATTGTTCAAATTGAAATTCATTTGAGTTTTTTTATCCATTTGAGATCCAAATCTTTATTTATATTTTCTTTTAATGCTACAATATAAATGCTGATTTTAGAGTAAAAATTACACATCATTGTCTTTTTTAAATAAGATAAAATTATACACACAAAGGAGTAGCATGTTAAAAAAATCATTCTTCATCATACTGTTTAGTTCAATGAGCCTTTTAGGATTTGATTATCAACTCAAACCCCTAAAAGTAGCCAATGATATCTGGTGTTTTATAGGAAAACTCGAAGCTCCAAGTGCAAAAAATGGGGGCTTTATGTCTAACAGTTGTTATATTAAAACTCCCACAAGTTATATTCTCATTGACAGTGGAGCAACATATGCTTTTGCTCAACAAGCTTATGCTGCCATGAGTAACATTGCAAAACTGCCCGTTGAGATGGTTATTTCAACCCATGCACATGATGATCACTGGTTGGGAAATAGTTTTTATAAACAACAGTTCAATGCCAAAATATTAGGCCCCTCATTGATTAACAAAGAGTATAACCCCCATACTCAAACCAGAATGATGCAAATGCTTCCCAAAACTTTTCTTGAAAATACAAAAATTGTGGGTGTTGATGAAGAGATTACTTCGATAAAAGAGTTACACCTTGGCAACAAACAAATTATTATTATCCCTGTTGGCTATAAAGCGCATACGTCTGACGATTTATTTGTTTATTTGCCACAAGAGAAAGTACTTTTTTCAGGTGACTTGGTCATGAATGGAAGAATTACCTCCAACAGAGATGGTTCCGTGATTGGCAGCCTAAAAGCCTTAGAACAGATTCAACAAAAACAGTGGGATGTATTGGTTCCAGGACATGGAACAGACACTTCAAAAACTGCTGCAAATGAGATTACCAACTATTTTACACAATTAAAAATCCAAGTATTAAACGCCATTAAAAATGATGTGATGGCAGCAGACATCAGCAAAACAGTAACCCTTGAAGAGTTTAAAGATAAAGCAATGTACGAAGAACTCAATAAAAGAAATGTATTTGATGCTTACCAAGAGCTGGAATTTTATGAAGAGTAAAACAGAGTAAACTCAATCGTTTACTCTGCTTACACTCAATTATCAAGCAACTCTACAATGGCATCAACCGATTCATCACTCATATCCAAATCCAAGTGAGGAGCATCTGGAACTTCAACTAATTTCACATCCAAACCTTTTTTTAATGCCATCTCATAAAAAGCTTTGGTAATTTTGGGTTCAGAAACCTCATCTTTTGTCCCATACACCAATATAAAGTGAGTATCTTTTGAGACATTATCCAACACATCAACAACAGAGATTAATGCGTTGTTTTGACTCACTTCATGAATATCGTATCGCCCACCTGCACACACAATGTTGTCAATCAAATTGGGTTTTAAGCCAGTAAGTGTTGCCCCCATCATGGCTCCAGCTGAGTGACCAATATACGTCACCGTTGTTGCTTTGTATCGATTTTTTAAAGCACTTACAAGCTCACCTAAAAAATCAATATACGCTTTATTTGCGGCCAAATTTTCAACCCCATCATGACTTAACGCTTGAAAGTTATTGGTAGAAGACCCAGCATATCCTGGAAGCGCAATCGCAATGGTTGTAATATCGGTTTGTAGAGCAATATTTTCTGCAAAGGGAGCATATCTTGCTAAAGTATTTGTTCCCTCTTTCCACGTTCCATGCACAATAATATTTAAGCTGTTTTTTCTGTCACCATTGGCTTTAAAGAACTCAATACATTCACCCCCAGCGAAAATATATTTTTCGCCTTTGGTTGCACACTCGCTTTGGGATATTTTAGCCCCATATAAAGCAGTTGAAATCAAAAATAAAACACTCATTGTTATCATAATTTTTTTAAACACAGTCACTCCTTTATTCAAATAAATCAGTAAGGTGTTACCCCAATATAGCCATCAACTTGCCGTTCAATAACTTCAACAATCCCTGCTTGAACAAAACTGACATCATCGATAAAATCAGTGTCTATCCAATGCATGGTTTCCATAGTATTTCGACAACCAATAAACTCCACGTCGTACTCCATGAGTGATTTAACTCTGGCTAAGGTTTTTGTGTCGTAATCTTTTTTAATTACTCTCATTCCTGTTCCATACGCTACAACCACCACTTTAAGCGTTTCAGGTGGATACTCTTTTAATATATTATAAATTGAACCCAAAATATGATTGACCTTTTGTGGCTCAGAGACATAAAGGGGAATCACCACTCTTCGTGGATTTTCAAAGCTGGGTTGAGGGTCACTAAATGTTGACTTCCCAAAAGCAAACAGTGTGATAAGAAGAAGTAAAATCAATTTTTTCATATTTTTTCCTTTACATATACCGTTGAATCTTTTCTTATTTTACCACCTTTTAGAACTTTTAAATATAAACCTCGGTGTGCTTTCACCAGTTCGGGTAAACGTTGATCAAACAGAGCCAAATGGTTACAAACAGAACATTGTTCCGTTATTTGCAATTGTGTTTCTCCTATGTATATAAGACTTCCTGTTTCAAATAGATGTGGGTCAAAATCCAATAAAATGTTTTCACCCAAACTTCCGAGTTCTAAATTTATGCCATTTTTAAAGGCAATCTCATACGCTTTTTTTCCCACTGCCATGACCGCTTTGTTTTCATCTTTTCCAGCAAACTTATCGTTTTTTATTCCATGTCCAACAATGAGTTCCAAAGTTTCTCTTATGGGTCTTGGCAAACTGCTCTCATTTTTTGAAGCACTGAACAGCTCCACAATTTTCCCTTGCATTATTTTAAATTCTCTTTTAAAATTTCAAAAAAATCTGCTTTGTTCCAACTTCCAGGATAACTCTTTTCCCAAATACCCTCTTTTGATAAAACAAAAAAAGTGGGAGTCATACCTTTAAATTGTTGCTTTAAATCAAAAGGCAATTTCATGGTATCGACATCGACTTCTAGGAAAATATAGTTTTTATCCATCCTTGTTTGCACTTCATTCAATGACAAAACCTCTTTTTTCATTTTGATACAAAAGGAGCAAGTTTGAGAACTGGCCATAACCAAAAACATTTTATTGTTTTTTTTAGCCTCTTGTATCAACGCTTTTTCATCGTAACTTTCATTCAAAAGCTTCATCTTTTTAGGGTGAGTTAATTGAGCATTTTTCTCATATTCCATAAAAAATGTGGCCAAATCTGCCCACTCTTTTTCACTTAAATGTTCACGTATAGGCTCTTTATTTTCAAAATACTTTAAAAGTTCTGGATCAATAATAGAGTTACTTTTATCGGGATTTGTCATATAATCTTTAAGATACTCTTCTATCTCCAGCTGTTGCATTTCAGGGTCATTCCTGTCCCCTATTTTTTTATGCCCTCGCATGATTTCATACGCCAAGATATTTTCTGTAGGAATGGTCATGTGTAAACGTTTATTATGCTCTTCAAAGAAGTTTTTTTTCAGTTCATCCAATGCAATATAACCTTGATGACAAGAGGCGCATTTGGCTTGAAAAATGGCTTTACCCTCTTTAAAACTTGCATTTAACTGTTGTGTGCATATGAGTAAAATAAGCAATAACAAAACTCTGATCAACACCACTCCTTTTCTTCAACTTAATACAAAACTACGCCTAGTCATGTATTAAATTGAAAAAAGTATAAAGTATAGACTTTATACTTTTTTCATTGGTTAAATAATTCCAGGATTACCTTTAACACCAATAATATCTGGGGTATCCACTTTTAAATTACTGATATGTTTTATATTTTTTAAATATGTCTCAACCGTTTCCCAAACAGGTTCACCATCAGATTTTGCTCCAACAGTTGACCACCCCGCAACTTTATACATTTTATTTGCTTGCAGTTTTTTACCATTTTTCGTTAATTGAATGTCTGAAATTCGTTCACCCATTTTTGCTTTTGGGTTGATTTTATAAGAAATTCCACCGGTTCTTACCATATCGCCCCCTTGTTGATAAAAAGGGTCTTCATTGAATAAGTTGTCCGCAACATCTTCTAAAATGGCTTTAATTTGCTCACCACTGATATCTCTTGCATAGGTTTCAGGGTACGTCATCGCTGTTTGCGTCATCAAATCATCAAACGTAATGGCTTGACCAGGCATGACACTTGTACCCCATCGAAATCCAGGAGAGAGTGAAATATCGGCACCTTTGACATCCATGAGAGCATCACAAATGATTTGATCCCATGAGCCATTAAAGTTCCCTCTTCGATAAAGCGTTGTATCCGTTGTGGCAATCTCTCGTGTAAGCTCTTTGATAAAAGGCAATCTGACCTCTTGTATATACTTTTTCATTGCTTTATCTTCAGGGATAATGTCAGAAAAAATAGGTAAAAGCGTAAATTTAAAATCTTTAATTTTTCCATTTTGAATGTCCAAATCAAGTACGTTTAAAAACTTACCGTTGCTTCCTGCGTTACAGACATAAGTCACGCCCTCTTCATTTTTCACAGGCACCGCTTCTGGCACACCATCATGCGTGTGACCACCCATGATAAAGTCAATTCCAGTGCACACTTCTGCCATTTTTTTATCGGTGTCAAAACCATTGTGAGAGA